>CAZJLX010000001.1:0-20411 GCA_964546545.1 uncultured Ignavibacteriaceae bacterium
TACTCCCTCGGGCGGGGCGTACGGTTTTAACCTGTCCGACCGGGAGTTACTGCTGTGGGATGATTATACTTCAATTCCCGAAAACTGGCAAAAAAACAATGTCAATGGTGTCGAATTATTCTGGATAAGAATTGTCGTTTCCAACGCCTTCAGTCCCGGGCCGGTCGGGAGCCGGATTACGCCAGTCTCCAATGTTAACGCCCTTATTCTTATGGAGTAATTATGTCATATACTAATCTTGCACTGGTTAAAAAGCATGTCACCCTGGATGATATTCCGGGCGGCGTTCGCGGCGATTATTCGGTAACTTTCTCGGATTTAAACTGGGTCAGCCTGCCCGGTCGAGGGCTGGTCGATAATTCGGTAGCGGTAAAGGTGCTGAAAGATAATGCACCGATTCGCGAGAGAATTACCTTAAACGAAGGAGTCAATCCGCTAAGTTACAGCCGTCTGGTACCCAATTCGATAACGGTTGCCTCCGATGATTCGATGGGTACTATCTATATCGAGAATGTCGATTTTTCGATAGACTGCGGTAATGGTTCAATCCGGCTTCTTGCCGGTGGGAGTATCGGAGCCGGTACGGTTGTTTCGGTCTGGTACTATTATTATTCGGTTTACAATAAAGATATTGATTACAGTGTCAACACACAGTACGGGATGATAAAAAGACTATCGGGCGGTTCGATTCAGGCGAATCAGACGGTTCTGGTCGATTATGAACTGTCGGCCAATCAACTCAATGATGAATTAATTGCCGAAGCGGTTCTGGAAGCCAATGCGGTGATTGAACGTGAGGTCGATCCGCAGCGTCAGTTCGGAGCCGATTTGACGCTTCAGACCGCCGCGACCTACCTGGCCGTTTCGCTGGTCTGTCGCATGGCAGCGGCCAGTGATCTTCGTTATGGTGAATATGGCCGGCAAACCGCACCATCATGGCTGTCACTGGCAGAAAGTTATCGTGAGGACTATCGCCGTCTGCTAAAAGGATTTCATCCTCAGGCCGCCCGATTAAATCGCCCGACCCATTCATAAACAGGAGTGACTATGCAGACATTAAATTATCTTAAAAGCCGCCGATTGTGGGTCGTTCGCGATATTATGATACATGGCCTGGCTAGTGATGCCGAATTTTATTATCTGGCGGGAGAAACGGTCGACTCGACCAACCGGCTGATGTTTGGCACCGGTAATATCGGCGGCGCGGCGCAGGATATTCTGTTTGCCGATTTAACCGATTTCCGGGGTAACAACCTGCCGGTGTCAATCGAATCGCCGCGAATCCTGATCCGCCCGCGATCGCCTTACCCGGCCTATTTAATTGGCGAGGAGTCGAACAGCGGCTTTCGTATCGCCCGCGATCCCAAAGCTCCGGGGCCGATCAATGTAGATTTATTTATCTATGAGATGGCCGTTTAAATCCGCAAGGGAGGGTTATGTCGGAGAATAGTACTACGAATGATCTGGATATACTGGAGGAACTTAAGATACTGTTGTACGATGCAATTAAAAATAATAATAAAAATGAAAACAATGAAAAAAATGAAAAACAGGTAAAGGTAGGTGATCTTTTAAAAGTGATAGAATTAAAAAACAAACTGTCAGTCGCCGGTAAGGGTGAGAAAAAATTCTGGGAAATGATCGATAAAATCCGCGATAAAGAGCTGAATTCACAAAAAAGCCCGTGGAAAGGCAAATCGACGCCCCGTCGCGGTAAAAGCGGGAAAAAGGAATCATGAATTTGAAACGGTTTATTATCCTGTTAAATATTATTTTGATCGCTTCCGGCTTATCGTTATACGGGCAAAATGCGTTTGTTCCTTCGGAAACAATCAATATTGAATTGGAACAACATCAGGCAAATAACGCTGTCGGCCGAAATCTTAAGGCGACCGTCGGTGATACATCCGAAACTTTTTTTAAACCGAGTTTGAAACTTGAAGCCTGGGATGGATTATGCCGATTTGAAGTTTATTTGCCGACCGATAGTAATGAAACGATCAATGATGTATTCACCGGCATGACCAATTTATCCCGTTCGATTCATTTTTCGCAGGGCAAAGATTTCCGACATTCAATATACAAACGGAGTGATGGTAATCTGGAGTGGGAAATCAGATTGAGCGGTAGACCAGTCGGCAATCGTATTACCTTCCGGATTGATTCGGAGAACCTGCTTTTTTATTACCAGCCGCTCCTGTCGCCTGACGATAACTTTTCGGTTCGCCCCGATTCGGTTATCGGTTCTTACGCCGTCTATTATGCATTCGGTCGGAATAATTATAAAATCGTTACGGATAGGGATATTACTCAATTTCTTTTCGGCACCGGCAAAGCCTTCCATATCTATCGGCCGCGTTTGTATGATGCAAACGGCGATACAATCTGGGGCGAATTAAGAATCGATACAACCTGTAATGAAATGTCGATTACGGCGCCGGCCAGTTTTCTTGAAAAGGCGGTTTATCCGGTTATAATTGATCCCACGTTCGGAACCACATCGGTCGGTGGGACATCGTACCTTCTTAACAGTAATAATATAAGACACTGTCGATATACGATGGGAACCACAGACGGAACGGTTGACAGTCTGGCCATATATATTGCCGAGGACGGGGGCGGTGTTGATATAGGCGGGGCGATTTATGATGATATTGCGGGCTGCAATAGTCTTATCGATTCATCGACAGCGCAGGTAAGTGTCGCCGCTTATAACTCCGGTTGGCTGTTTCTGGAATCGGCCGAGAGGCCGATCCTGTCGGCAGCTACCGACTACTGGTTCTCTGTCGTCGCGTCCGCATCCACCTATTTAAAATATGACAATAATAATTCGGATACGTCGACAGGTTACTGGTCCGATGCCTGGCCCTTTGATTCGGGCTGTAATAGCGGCTGGAACGCAAACAATTATACTTATTCGATATATGCTGTTTATACGGTAGCGGAAGAAGAGGGATCGATTCAATGCCGGCGTCGGAAAATAATTTTGGAAAATAATAAATAAGAAATAGTCCGGGAGTGATTAGATGAATAAAATATTATTGACGATAATCCTGATTCTGTTTTTAACTGCCTTAAACTCATGGGGACAACTGCATCTAACGACAGCGGATGAAATCAGTCTTTCGGGGAGATGTCTCGATTCGTCCGGTTTTTATATCTCGCCCGATTCGGTCCGTCTTGTGGTCTACCATGATGGCGCCGAGGAATTCGATAGTTGGTATGATTCTTCGGACGCTCAATGTTCCATGATAAATGAGATGCTGGTATTTACCGAGACCCTGGCGGATATCGATAATGATTCCGGTGATGGTTTATATGAGGTGATGGCCGGCTTTTTTGAGGATGACGGCGATCTGTATAATTGGAAATCGCTCTGGGTTTATATCGGTGTCGATATGAGTGATCTGGCGTCAATCGAAAGCAAGGTCGACAGCTGTCTGGACTCTCTTCGGAATCTTAATGACTGGGTCGCCCATCAAACAACGGTCGACTCCGGCTATTTTCTGGCCGATACCATTCATTCCGCCATTGATACAATCATAGATTCCTTGCATAACATACACACTGAAATTGATAATATATATTCGGATGTGACCAATCTAAACGGCTGGTCGCCGCTTAATGACAATGATTCGCTGATTATCGATTTCAGCTCGCTGCTGCCTGAATTGTGGCAGTATGATACTTCGAATGTCGCGGCCGGTATCGGCCGGATGTTAAAGGATACTTCGGCTTATCAGGGAGGCGGTGCGTCACTTGATTCGGGCGTCGTGTATGGTGCGGTATTGCAGGTTCTGGAAGATTCGACCGCCAAATATCAGGGAGGTGCCTCCGGTCTCGATTCCAACACGGTCTATCGTAATGTTCTTCGGGCTAACCGCGATTCCGGATTTGTTATCCATGATACGACCTCCTCCGGTTATTATGTCAATCCCTTCATTGGTCTGGGAGATACGACATTTGCCCGTATTAAAAATGTCGATGATTATTTGAAAATCCCCAATGGAACGGCCTCATGCGAAAGTGACAGTTCGGTGGGCGTACATCCCTCGGTCGTCTATATTCCGGATTCTATCGGCGTCGACTCGTCACCCGACAGCGTTTCCGAATTATCGCCCCGCTTCACGTTTTTAATGAGCTATTCGCCGTTTGGTGGCGGAGGAGAATTGTGCGGCAATCAAAGAGAGAATCCCTGTATTCTCGGCTCCTACGACGGCGATAATTGGGTGATACCTTTTTATATTGATTCGGCCGGTGATACAACCTTCGCACCTAATCCTCTGGTTAATTCCGATTATTTTGACTGCGAACATCTTTCGGATGCCAAATTGATGTTTGCCCGCGATACGCTGTATTGTTATTATCGCGCCAAATGGATGCTCTCCGGAGATAGTACTGTTTTATACTGTCAGACCTCGGTTGATGCCGTCAATTGGTCCGATACTATCAGAGTAAAAAAAGTCGGCAGCGGTTCGGTCCGGCTGATGTCACCGGTCATATTCGAAGAAGCCGATTCTTCGTTTACCTTAATTTATGTCGATGACAGTTCAAATTCTGTTAATCGAATTGTCAGGCTCAATGCCGATGAACCTGCCATTGCCTTCGATACCTGTGCCGTTGATACGTTAAACTGGATTGCATCACAATCATCGCGCGAAATCTGGCATCTCGATATTGAACGATATAATAATTCTTATCATGCCTTTGTAACCGAGTCCGATACCGGCGGCGGACAGTACACCTGTCATTTAGGAATCAGTAGCGATGGACTGAATTATTTTGATGGCTATCGGCCATGTTTAACGGCGGGTAGTAGCGGCAACTGGGATGACGGTATAATATATAAAATGTGCGGTTTACCCTGTAATAACCGCCGGGAACCGTACTACGATATTTGGTACAGTGCGATGGAATCCGCGACCGGCGACTATCATATTGGTCACTCGCGACTGCGTTTTATCCCGCCCACCGATGCCAATGTTATGGCCGTTTCCGATGATATGGTCGCGGCCGAATATCTTGAACGGGCGCTTGACGGCCGGGGCGGCGTACAACTGACCGTCGATCTCGATGGTTACTTGCTTCCGGGAGTCGGTAATAATCTGGTAACCAACGGCAGTTTTGAGGCCGACAGCGTAATCGGTTCGAATCCCCCCGAGGGCTGGACAATTCAGTCCGATTCAATGACATTCACTTTTGCCGGGACGTACAACAATAATCAGGCGATTGGGCATTTTTATTATCGCCTGGGCAACTGGTCGATCGATACGGTGATCTTATCACAATATCTGGGTTATCTTGACGCCGGCGTTTATGCTTTGACGGCCAAACTTAAAAAGATGCAGTCGATTTCTGATCTGATGATTGTTTTGTATGATAGTACCGCTTTACCGACAAAAGGATTCGTTGACAGTCTGATGGCTGATACCGTCGGTTTTATCAGATATACTCAGCATATGTATCTCGATGCGGCCGACAATTATACGCTTGGTGTCGTTTTTTACCCGAATGCCACTTTGACCCGTGCCTGGATAGATGATATTCGCCTGGAACGGGTGGAATATTATTCGCCCGGAGCATCGGGAACCGGTGCGAAATCATATACTATATTTGTGGCCGATACAACCAACACTGATACGTTGCTGCTTCCGGGCGTAGTCGTTTCGGCTTATTCTATGTCGGGTGAGTTACAGGCCGGTATGAAGTCTGATTCTTTCGGTAAGGTGAAATATGCAACCTCGCTTGACAGTCTGATTCTGGTCGTCGATAAATTAAATATTTATGCCGATCCGGATACGATTGTAATCGATCAAACCGGGCAGGTGGATACGTTGTTTGTCAATCATGGTACCATCCCGACTTCAGGCTCGCCCGATCTATGCCGGGTTTATGGTTTCCTGTATGATATCAGCGGTAATCCGGATGCCAACGCTACGGTTACAGCCTGGCTGCCATCCGGCGTTTGCCGAGCCGATTCGACAATAATTTCACCCTTTAAAATAGAGGCCGGTTCGGATGAGCTGGGGTATTTTTATCTCGATCTGATTCCCAGCGGTAATCTGGTTCCGGATACGACCAAATATGAAATTACGATTGCCAGATCCGACGGGACTATTTTGCGCGAACGTATTGCGGTCCCCGATTCGGAAAGCTGGCTCTTAACCTGGTAAAAATTAAGGAGGAGAGATGATAACCGCATTTATTCCGATTATTGGCTCGATCTTTGACTTTTTAATCAATAATGTTATTAATCTTGCCGGGGGTGTGGGCGCGGTATTTATGGCGCTTTTGGCGTGGCTGGTGAAAAAATATCTGATTCCTTTTCTTGATATCGAACGGCATCGACGTTATGCGGGGTATATTGCGACCATCGCCGATGAAATAACCGACGATTTGGTACGAAAATATCCCGATAAAAGATGGCTTCAGTTTATTGATGAGGCGGTTGATCGGGTCATTGATATCTGTGATATACAACCTGAGATCGCCCGTCGGGCCGTATCGGCGGCGCTGGCGCGAAAATAATGGGAGGATCGGTCTATAAAAAAAGGAGCCGATATTTTTCGGCTCCTTTTTTATTATTCAGATAATGTGTCAATAGCAGGGTGCGGTTCCGACTCCATAGATATATTTGATAAACGCGACCACATCGCTGATATCAATATTTCCGTCGCAATTGGCATCGGCCCGCGCCGCGCCGCCGACAGGTTCGGGAGTGCCCTTATATATGAAATCTATTAACATCAGGGCATCGCCGATATCGACGCTGCCGTTGCCGTCAAGGTCACCCTGGGTATAGATAAAGCAGTTATTCTGCACCAGTGCGGTTGTTTTCTCCGAACGCGCCGGATCATTGGCCGTGGCGGTTATAAAGTACAGCGAATCTTCGTCGAGAGCGCCAGCCGACCAGTTATATGTCCAACCGCCGGCGCTTGAATTGTCGAGACCGATATAGGTCCGGGTCACCGAATGTGACCATCCCCAGACGGCAAAAACTACATCAAGACTGTGCCAGCTTCCGTCATACCAGACTTCCGCGCCACCGGTACTGTTACGAATATAAATATCAATTATTGTCCCGGTCAGCGGATCGGAGGCCTTCATCGGATAACGACCCTGACTGTCTTCGAGACCGGAAACGCCGGCCGCCACCAGATAAAGACCGGCTGTTCCGCCCAGACCGAGAATCGGTAGCAACTCCTGTTCTTGAAACAGAGATTGAAAAGTATTGTAATCGGGATGCCAGTATACTCCCAGACGTAATTCATTTCCATGCGTTATAATATATTGCTGAAGTCCGTAATAAAACATATCGTCATAGGTCCCGCTGTATCGATTGGTCAGCATGTTGGCCGCCATTCTTTCGACAACCGTATCGATTGACAGATATTGGTTCCCCTCGCGCATAATGTAAATAAAACCACGATCGAACCAGTACTGCATAGCAATTGCGGCCGCCACCGGACCGCAGTAATAGTCGGCAAAAGCTGATTGATCCAGAGTGGCCACCGTTACCTCATAATCAGTAGAGGCCGTCTTCTGCTCAAAAACGACATTACTCAAATTTTCATCGTCGCTGGTAACCGTTAAGGTCGTCGGGAGACAAAGCGTATCCAGAGGCGTCGGGTTGGTTAACAGGGGATGGGGCGGTGTCGGATCGACCGCCACCTGGAACGAATCGGCGTCGGTTCGGCCGAGCGTATCGTAGACGGTGGCGCGTAACCAGTATGTCCCTTCGGTTAAACCGGAATAATCCCATTCCTGCGAATAGCCGGTTCCAGAACCGGCGGTATCCACCCCGTTTCTGAGCGCCCGACTACCGTCATAGTCACTCCCGATTTCAAACCAGTCAACATCGCTGCGATATTCAAACCGGACATAATCGATAATATCGCTTCCGGCGGTTTCAACCGCCCAGATATTGGCGAGACCGGTGATTTGTTCGCTTTGTTCCGGAGAAAGAATCGTAATCGATGGCTCAGGTTGTTCGCCGCCCCCGCCACCGGTAGTCCCGGATGAGAAAAGCAGCAATCTTCCAGGGAAAATATAATATTCGGTTTCGGAAAAAATAACGCTATCAAGATCGACATAACCTATGGTCGTGTCCCAGATATTGTATGAAACGCATTTGGCGCGAACAGAATCGGTTACCGGTGCGACCCCGGCTAGTGAATCGATCAGATTATCAATATAGAAACCGGCAAAATAGGGTCCGTCTACAACCGCCGGAGAGTCAAGCGGAACGGCGATTTGATAAAGACCCTTTCCGGGTATATCGACCGAATAGGCCCCTGAGATTGACAGAAGGTATCCGGGCCAGGGGCATTCCGGATCGGTCAGGTCAACCGATTCAACATCGACCGAGACTGTCATGGAAAAAGCCGAATCGCAATATATTACGAAATATATTTCTTCAACACTGTATGGATATGGGCCGGTACAGGCCTCGGCCGGATTCTGATATGACTTATATAGCTCCGCCCCGGTCATCCAGTGAACAATGGCCCATATAGGGCCGACATCGTGACGCACTGTACATATTTCTGCAGTTGAAAACCGCGGGGTCGTCACCGAATAACTTTGTATCGGTTCATCGTTTAGCGGTATTACCCGGGCAGCTCTTTTATTTTCCAGCCCAAAAGTACTAATACCAAGGCTGAATATTAACAGGATAAATATCAAGAGGCAGAATTTTTGAGTCATAAAAACAGCTCCTTGCGGCAAGAAATATTTGTTCTAATACTTGTTATCGAGCGTATTTTGTGTAACTTAATAGAGACCGGCGGCGAAGGCCCCGCAGAATTGTTTGAAACCGAGAGGGTGTATAGAAATTATACAGGATGACTCAGACTTATAATAATAACTCAGCCCAAAAGCCTCCCTGGCTGAAAGTCCGGGCAGGCGGCAACAAGAAATATCTAGAAGTGCAGTCGATGATTCGGGAGCATAATCTGCATACCGTTTGTCAGGAGGCCAATTGTCCCAATCGCGGTGAGTGTTTTTCCGACGGGACGGCAACCTTTTTGATTATGGGCCCGCGTTGCACTCGAAGCTGTCGCTTTTGCGATATTGAGACCGGCCGACCGGCACCGCTTGACCCGCAGGAACCGGACAATCTGGTTCGGACGGTCAAACTTCTGGGATTAAAATATGTGGTCATTACCTCAGTTGATCGGGATGATCTGCCCGACGGCGGTGCGGGGCATTTTGCCGCGGTGGTTAAGGCACTTCGCGATTTCGACCGGAATATCTCAATTGAGGTCCTGACACCCGATTTTAAGGGGCGGAAAAAGGATGTCCTGACTGTTCTTTATTCCGGTCCGGATATGTTTAATCATAATATAGAAACGGTACCGCGGCTTTATCGCGACGTTCGCCCCGGCGCGAATTATAAGCGTTCGCTGGACGTTCTTCGTATTGCAGCTGATTTTAAACGGGTCGGAGTAAAATCGGGCCTTATGGTTGGACTGGGAGAATCAGTCGAGGAACTTAATCAGGTCTTCGTCGATCTAAAAAAGGCGGGTGTCAATTATTTGACCATCGGCCAATATCTGGCTCCGTCTATTAAACATTACCCCGTTGTAAAGTATTATCATCCGCTGGAGTTTCAAAATCTTGCCGAAAAGGCACGCGATTGCGGTATTGAATCGGTCTTTTCCGGGCCGCTTGTACGATCCTCTTATCATGCCAAAGAGCAGTCTCAAAGCCGATAAATAGGGACTTTCCCACTATAAGGATTATTTTGATACACTTTTTTAAACCGGCTTAATGCGTCGGAAAATCGGTCGATAATTCACTCTATGGGTAGTCTATATCGCTTGCATAAAATAGAAAACGTGGGGTGGTAGGATTATGGAATACGAAGAAATGCACATAGTTGTTGTCGATGATGAGAAATATGTCTGTAATATCATCATGGAAGCTCTGGGTGAATTTGATAATTTTCGCATCCATAAATTTACCGATCCGGTAACCGCGGCCGATTTTATAGTCGATCATGCAGTGGATCTGGTCCTGACTGATCTTGTGATGGGTGAACATTCGGGTGTCCAGATACTTGAAACGACCCTGAAGAATCATCCCGACGCAATCGTTATCCTTATGACCGGTTATCCGACGGCGAAAACGGCGATCTCGGTTTTAAAGAGAGGCGGTTATGATTATCTTATCAAACCGTTTAAACTTGAAGGTCTAAAATCGACAATTCTGCGAGGTCTGGAACATCAGCGGATACGGCGGGAAAATGTTGAATTACGAAGCCAGCTGGAGTTGATGAAAATTGCCGATGCTCTGGCTCACGGAACTCGATTATCGCCTTTGCTGGTGCAGATTGTGGAATCATCTATCCGCGAACTCGCGGCCGAAGGGGCCTCTATTCTTCTACTGGACAGACGGTCCGAGAAGTATCGAGTCCGCTGTATGGCCGGGGATTGCGATAATAAATCGATCGAGGAATTTTTGAGGGGTGAAGGTGAACATGGGGCTCTCTCCGCGAGCAAACAGCGACCGCACTTTTATCAGGAAGAGATTATAAAGAATAAACAGCCTTTTAAACGTTCGTTTGTCGTTTATCCCATGATTTCCAATGGGAAAAATATCGGTTTTCTGAATCTGGTAACCGATGATGTTTACCAGTATATTTCGACCGGTCAGAAACATTTGATTTCGCTGCTGGTTTCCACGGCGGCCGCGGCGGTCGAAAATGATTTTATGAATATGAGTCTGAAAAAATCATACCTGCAAACGATCAAAGCGCTGGCCAATGCGGTCGAGGCTCGCGATAGATATACGGCCGGACATACCGACCGCGTTTACCGTCTGGCAAAAATAACAGCCCGTCAATTTGGCTGGGATAAAAAGAAGATGACCGATTTAAGGCATGGCTGTATTTTGCATGATATCGGCAAGATCGGTGTCCCGGACAGTATCTTAAACAAGCCGGATAAATTTACCGATGCCGAGCGGGAAATAATGAACCAGCATCCCGAAACGGGCGCCAGGATATTGCGAGGCATTATCTCATTGAAAAATGTTATCCCCTATGTCATTTCTCACCATGAGCGCTACGACGGCAAAGGCTATCCCAACGGCCTCTCTGGCGAGGAGATACCTATTGAGGGACGTCTATTAGCCGTGGTTGACACCTTTGACGCCATCTTATCCGATCGACCCTATCGGTCCGGCGCTAATCCCGCTCAGGCCATAAGGGAGTTGATTATGCATAATGGAACACAGTTTGATCCTATTATCGTCAAGGCCTTTCTAAAGGCCTATAATCGCGGGTTGGTAAACTGCCACGCTCTTTACGGTAAAACATTCACTGAAAATGCGCCTATAGTACAAAAGGCACTGGTATAAAGCAGAGTAAAAATATTAATATCGAAATATAACCCATCACTTTGGCACCGGTTGAGAGTGGTTGGCCGTCATTTAAGGTCGGTGGATGATTTAATCCGAACAGAAAAACCAGCACTCCAAAGAACCACCACCCCATCCACCATAATCCCAGTACCATGATAAAAGCAATAAACAATTTGCTGATATACTTTTGTTTTCGGCCAAAGAGGCCATAGATTATATGCCCGCCATCAAGCTGTCCCAGAGGAAGGAGATTAATGGTTGTCACCAGAAGTCCGACCCATCCCGCAAAAGCGGCCGGAGATAGAATAAAATCGAAACCTTCCGGTATCGGACCAACGATTAACCAGGCCAAAAATTTCAAAAGCAGTGAATCTCCCAGTATTAGACCGCCTGACTCCACCGCAATTATTTGAGTATTATTAAGACCTATTATCAGGGCGATCAGGGAGACAATAAAGCCCGCTATGGGACCGGTCGCCCCGACTTCGATTAAATCGCGGCGATTGGTGAAGGGTGTCCGGGTTTTAATAACAGCGCCAAATGTACCGACAAAATTTGGTGCCGGAATAAAATAAGGTAGCGACATCAAAACACCGCGCCGTCGACCGGCCAGATAATGACCGAATTCATGAAAAAGCAGGATGGCCATCAAGGCGACAGTAAATTCCAGCCGCTCTCCGATCATCCCGGGTATTTTAATAAATTCAAAATCAAAGCTCAATATAGCCGGTGCAAAAAACATGGTCACCAGTGTCGCGAAAAATAGTATGATATTAAGTTTTGGCAATTTGGCGGACCTGGTCTGATGAATACTGATTAACAATCCCTGATTGTCCTCGCTTACTGCTGCCGTAAGGTTAAGCGGGACAAGTCTTTTGCGCATTTGCTCAAGAGCTTCTGTTTTTTCCATAAAAGGTCGGGCGCGGAAAAGAATATTTTCCTTATGGCTGTAAATCGCCGAAATCTCGAATAAATTCGACAACATGTAATAAAGTGTTTTGGAGATTTGCTCCTGATTTTTCAAGGCCAATAATCCTTTTATTACTTCAACCATTGTTTCATACAAAATGTTTCATGGTCTATTAAAGAGAAAAATATTGTCATTGTCAAATAGAGACTTTGGCCAAAAAAAAAGAAGCAAGGCGACAGGCCTTGCTTCTTTGTATGTAAAATACTAGACTTCTTAGAGTACCCAAGCTCCCGCAGGGGCGCCAGTACCAAAGAATACGATTCCGATCAGAATCTGAACGTCATCGTTGTTAATAAGGCCATCAGCGTTGACATCAGCCAGATAGTCAAACGGATAAGCGCCGTCACCGCCCATTGAGGCGGAAATCGTACGAGCGATATCGAAAATATCGATATCATTGTCATTATCCGTATCACCACGACCGAATCCGCACCACTTGTTAGCCATCTTGGCCAGAGGCTCGAAGGTGGCTGGGTCAGAGGCGTCGGCGACACTCGGCAAACCGAAGATAGCCACACCGAGAGTGTGTTTATCAGGAGCAGCCGGAATGTCGAATCCGCTAACGGTGAAGAATACTTCACGATCATCCGGATCGGTAGCACAAATAACCGGATCAGTACCGGGCTGGTGTGACAAACCAGTCAAAGATGACATCCAGTAGTAGAGGGAGTCAATCCAGACTGAAGTATCATTCCAGCCAGCCATATTGGCTGTGAGAGTCTTGGCATTAACCAATGGGGTTTCGCCATCACAACCAAACGGAATCTTGACCATACCCCAGGCATTGGTCGGAGCATTACACTCATATGCCCAGGCCGCGGACAGATCCTCATCGTAGCCGGCTACGTTGTTATCCATGCCGTCGATATCGACGTCAAGAATAGCACCCATCCAAACATTGGGAACATCGCCATAGCGACCGTCAAACTCAAACTTCTCAATAAAGAAGTTGGCGAGTTCCGGCTCATCTTGCGCACCAATAACGGTAACGCAGGCGTGCCAGCCCATCGTCAGAGTCTGATCATACGGAGGTTGAACACCGTATTGATCACCACGCGCCCAATCCCAATTCCAGGACAAGCAGTTGGCAAGTGTGTCATATTCACACATATCCTGAACAGAGTCAACCATCGCATAAGTTACGACATCACCCATAACATCGTCATAGTTTGCACCCATGTCATGAGAGAATGTTCCAAGAAGAACATTAGTCGTATGCTCAGGCGGGCAGAATCCGGTAATGCAGTTCACATCCGCAAGGGCAGACTGCCAGGTCGCCGGATAAGCCGCTGACCAGTTATCAAGATACATAGCCACTCTCTTCGAGAAGAAAGCCGGCTTGCCAGGAGGAGGAGTGGAAGGATCATCAGTAGCAAATACGAAGGCACCATTCCACATGGAAGCATGGTCGCCATCGATTTCAATACTGTTGCTAAGATCACCGTCGCAGATCTTTGAAGCATTCCAGATAAGGGCCGTGTTGGCACCACCGGCACCAAAGCTCATGAGAACATCATCATAGAGACAGCCGCCGACAATGCTTAATTGAATAACCGGAACCTGATGCGGAGCCTTGGCTAAGCCACGGGCACTGTCAAGGAAGTAATCAGGATCATCGGAATAAATATAAGCAAACATCACGGCTTCACCACGAGGTACCATAGTTCCATTAACTTCGACTGTGATGTCAATGTAAATGGAATCATTCAGGTAATCACCCGGAGCCGGAATGACTGTTCCAGGAGTCGGTGTCAAAGTGGATGTGTACACCCAGGACGGAAGCGCATAAGCGGCATTATTACGGCTCGAACTGACGCCGTTGATAACATCATTTATGCTGAGTTCGTTACTGAGTGTCTCGCGGAACATGGCACTCTGGCCGGCAAATTTGTCAGCCAAATGTTCCATGTACTCAATGCGATCGATGTCAACAATACTCAAAGCGGCCGACGGCGGCGGGATAGTTCCATTATCGGCATCGGCAAGAACTACCGAATCGATTGTCAACTCCGCACCACCACGGTTACCAAGAGCATTAGGCCATGTAACAACCGTATGATCGAGTGATCCGAATTCTACGGTTGCAGGATAGATATACAGAGGGATATCCAGACGCGGGCGAGGACCCTGATCAGTCAGGCACATCAGTTTATTCATATAGTTATAAACGAGATGGCCATCACTGATGGCGGGTGCATAATGATGGGCATATTCATAGCCGCCGGCAAAGCGACGGTGCCACATCATATAACCAGCGTCGGAATCATAGAAGCCAAGGAAATCGCGGCGTGAGCCGGTAACATACAGGTCAGGTTTTCCGGTTTCGCAGCTGAGCGCACCATCGGCCAGCCAGAAATCGCCCAGACCCGGGTTTGTTGTGGTGTTATCCCAAAGATAAGCACCGGTTTCCTTGACAAAAGCCGTTGGGCCACGATAGGTGCCGTAACCCGGTACCCACGGAGTCCAACCATTGTTGATGATATGAGCGCCATCAACAGCCACACCGCAATAATCCTGAGCAACACCGGCCGCAGCCCAATTCAGGGCGCCGGTATTGGGATCGAGATTATAAACGACACCACCCGCACCGTAGTTTTCGGATGACGGGCTGTATTCGGAAACGACGAATACATAGGCCGGATGATCCGTTGTTTCAGGATCATAGGCGATTGTGCCGGTAAAGGCTTCAGGCTGATTCGGCGGATCGGCATAAGCATCGGCATCGATGTTAGCCAGCTGCTGATCAGGATCAAGCTGCCAGACGATTGAACCATCTGTCGGATCGACGGCCAGAACATTACCATTGGCAATGTTATGATCAGTTCCGATATACAGATAATCTTCACCGGCAGTAACACCATGACCAACAAAGCCACCGAAGTTCAGCGGGTTGGTCGTCCAACCCACAGCGTCGAGGGCACCTGTTAAGGCATTAACCTTATAGATGTCGCCATCATCATCATTGTAGAACAACCACGGCGTATCATCAGCCGGATCATCCATCACGACATGAGATCCCCAGGTCATAAAATGCAGACCGTGAGCGGGGAAGACGCGGGTCCAGAAAGGAAGACCCGTATCCAGTTTAATCGCGACAAAAGATCTGGCATCACCACCGGCGCAGAAGACGACCGATTGGTCAATACCGTGATCTGTAGCATTAAAGGTATAAATGCTGGGTGTGCAATAAATGCCGGAGCCGAGAACAAATCCGTCGGCCACAAGAGTCCAGATCAGACTTCCGTCATTTAAGCTTACGGCAAACAGCTCATCCAGGGCGCAATAAACAACCGTATCACCATGAATGACCGGGCTGTTTAAGTTACCGAATTCAGGACCTTCATAGGTCCAGGCCAGGGTCAGATTACCCTGCGGGTCTTCACCCAGGGAGCTGCTGGAGGCAAAGCTGCGGGCAAAATCATGACCATAAACCGGCCAGTCATCGCCAGCAAAACAGGGCCTCTCGGGAACCGGAACACAACAGACATCAAGTTCAAACCAGAAATTGACGTCATCGCCCCAGTCATCAACCATATAGTACATATATCCGTACCAGTTTTCAGCAGAACGTCTGTCGCCACAGGTCGCATTATCGGAAAGCGTTCTGATACCGGAAAGAGTGTCGGGCGCAAACGACTCAACACCAAACCAGATATCCTGATCAAAGATCATGCCGCCACCCGGTAGACCGGTGTAGTCAACAGTTGTCCAGCCCGGATACAGGACGTAGTCGGCCGGTGTAATGGTATCGGCCCGAAGTAATGTTCCGGGTAGATCATCATTACCAGCGTCTACATCAAAGAACTGGAAGGCTGAATTGTAAGTATACAAGGGCAATGTAGCTTCGGCGCTGGACCAGTAGAAGGCAATCCTTCCATATTCAGCGCGGCAGCCAAGGCCCTTGGGAGTAAACTTCTGGTATTCGCCAATATCGCCGTAACGATCCGGCAGTCTCCAGAACCAGGACAGATTGCAGGGATAACTTAGTGATGAACAATTGCAAAATTCATCTTTACACAAGTGAGCGTAAATGAGGAAGTTTACATCGTATCCCCAATCGCCTAGCATCGTGCCCCATGCGCCGTTATAAAACTCGGAACTACGCAAGACGCCATTACTGCCGTCATCCGAAAGAATCGCAAGCACATCGGTTCCGGAGCCACTATTATCGATAATGGTCCAGCCGATATGGAAGTCTTCACGCATTTCAATCGGTGGGACATCGACTATAACATAGTCAGGATAGTAAACAATGTCGGCGTTCAGAACGGTAATCGGAAAGCCCGGAATCGGATTTGTTTCATCCGGGAATCCGGCACCATCATCATACCAGCCCATAATCTGCAGATCAGGAGCGCCTTCAGTGTAAAAGCCATCAAAGGCTAAACCAACTTCATCAAGAGTTTCCGGGCATGTAACCGAGAATCTCATGTTAAAGTAGTCATCGCCATAAGAGTCAGGAATTGTCCAGGCGTAATAAGCATCATCGCTTTCGGCATATTCCTGAGTATAGCACTTGGTATAGGGGATTCTGCCACAGCAGACATCCGCGCCCATAGTCATATGGATCCACATTGTACCATCGTTCCATGACCAACGGTACCAACCCTCAAACCCGGTGCCGAGATACATACGCTGACGGGATTCATCCGCCTGAAGGTCACCACTGGCAAGGAACAGGGTATCATCAATGCCATCACCTATAACCTGAGCACCTATGACGAACGTCTCGCCATCCACAAATGTGAAAGGACCGCCGGCATTTGCAGTTGAAAAATCGGCAGTAACAAATGCCGCAGAGGTCGGCAACTGGGCGTTAGTGAAGTCCATCGAGGCCAGGAGATTATAGGCTCCGTCACGGAGCGTAACCTTCATACCGGCTCCGTTATTGGGATCAAGCATCAGATCACCCAAAACGGCTATCGAAACTGACATCACTGAGCAAATATAGCCCGGTTCGGCGTTCATTCTCATGGCGTATTCTTCTGCCGGATAACCGCCATCATCTGGCAGTGTCCAGTAGTAAACAGCACCACCGGAGTACTCGATAAATTCGCAGAAGTAAGTAGGAGGAAGAATTGCAGTGGGAGTTTCAAGCTTATTATCCAGAGGAGCGGGTCTTTCAAAAGAAGCTGATGGATTCGCCAGCTGGAGGTCAGAAATCTTGGGAGCATTAGGATTAGTCCTGTCAATAGGATTAATACCTTGTTTGGGTGCATCATTAGAACTAAAGGCCACACCGCAAAATGTGAACAATAGCGCTAAAGTTAACACCGCGATTATCAGTCTATTAAACATCTAATTCCTCCTTAAAATTAGGAAATTCAATGTTGTCCACCAAAACAGGAAAATTAGCCGCATCTATCGAATATGAAATATTTCGGCAAAATTCGTAAAAACTTTGCCTTTGAATTCTATTCTTCAGATGTTTTTGGCCAAAATTCATAACTCACCTTCTGTCCAGGGAGTGCGAGAATTGTTTTCGGTCGACAATTTCATAATCATTCCTATTTGGAGTTAAGGAGTTAAACTTCATTAATATCTAAATCAAGAGTTTAAATTTAACTCCCGAAGCTGTTGAGGAACCAAATGCTTCTGAGCTCTTATTAAAACCTCAACATTCTATTTTAATTAAGTCGTCACCTCCTGAAATAAATTACTTCATGTTAGTAATGGTTGTTGACATGTAACAAAAGAAGTAGGTGACTTTTGGATCCAGCGTGTGAGGGAGTGGATGTCGCTTATTATATCTAAATTTTGGCAGCAACTACCGGTTACAGCTAAATAATAAATATTAAAAAACAATCATCCTGTTTTTAAGGATAACATGCCCTATAACTACTGGACCGTGTGCTTTAGACAATTACTGCTGTCGAATCAATTTGGCTCTCGTTTCGACATTCAGCGTAGACTCGTACTCGCCGTAAATATAACAGTAAGTAGATGTTTGTCAAGCGGAAAATAGGCCTTAAGACTATCTTTTTTGGATTTTTCCGCCTTTTCAGCCGTCTCAGAGCGGTATTGGTTTCGGAGAAAAAAACAAATAATTGTTTGTGCCATACAACCTGTTGTCTTTCAATGTATTGAAATCGCTTTGGCCGGTATTCCAAATCGAAAACTATTTGTCCGCCAGCCTCTTATAAAATTAATTGTTTTTTGTCGGGTCAAATTTATATTAAATTATGAACGTTTTTCGCCCCCGTTACCTGATTCCTCTCTTTGTTCTGTTTTTTATCCTGGTCCGATTTGTCGCCAAAATCGGCGTTGATCGAGCGCCCGATGAGCGCTTTCGGGTGATTCGTATCATTGACGGCGATACGGTTGAATTAACCGGCGGCGAAAGATTGCGGCTTCTGGGAATTGACTGCCCCGAAAAAAATGAACCATATTATGATTCGGCCAAAATAATGGTAGAAAATTTTCTGGCTGGAGAAATTGTCGAGGTCGCCTTTTCGGAAAGAAGAAGAGATCGCTACGGCCGATTATTGGGTTATATTTATCTGGATTCGCAACTGATAAACAGCGCTATAATTAGGCAGGGTCTGGGATATGTCTATCTTTTCGATGACAACCTGGGTGATAAACAAAATGTTGAGTTGTTGCTTACGGCTCAGGATGAGGCAATCCACAATCGCCGCGGTATCTGGTCGATCAACCGGGTTGAAGAAGAATATTATCTGGCCAAAAAAGGCTCGCTGAGATTTCATCGTCCCACCTGTGAGGCGGTTCAGAATTGGAAAGAGGGAGATTTTATCCGCTTTAATAACCGCGTCGATGCCTTTAAAAAGGGACTTTCACCCTGCCGTCGCTGCCGCCCTTAGTTGCCATTGGTAACAATGCACCCGGATAAAATTTATTTCTTGCCCAATTCTGCCGAAAACATATAATTATAAATATGAAACATAATAGATTTGGATCACTCTTAATACTGCTGTCGATCGCCCTGCTGAGTTCCTGCTGGTCGGACAACAGCGTTATTTATACCGGGCCGCCTCCGCGAACAACACCTCTTGACAGCGCTGCCTTGGTAGGCGCCGATGAATACTCGCTTTCGCGCCTGCCCAAAACGCTTGAGTTTGATTTCCGGGTCGATGGCGACCAACCCTGCTCGGTTAAAGTCGAACTCCGAGACTCGGGCACACGTTTGGTAAGAAGACTGATTGATTCGGTCTATTCGCCCGGCCTTCATAAAATAACCTGGGATGCGACCGACAGTAACAAAGTGCGGATTCGACCGTCGTTTTATTATTATAAAATGTATATCTGCGGTAAATCATCGACCCGACAATTAGACTACCGTCGCCACTGGCAATAATCTGTCCGACTTGACAGCCTTACATTTTTGAGATATATTTCCGACAGCAGTTTTTTATTATAATAGGAAATTATGATTATAAAACGGACTATACCTGTTACAATTATCGTTATTTTTTTATTGTCCTGCACCGCCCGGGGTGATGACGGGCCGCAGTTGTCGCTTCCCGATTCAATTTTCGATTTCGGATATGTCACGGCGGGAACGACTGTCGAGCATACTTTCTGGCTCCATTCGACCGGCACTGATACATTACGGGTTATAAAAATCCGTCCCGGCTGAGCCTGCACTCGCGCTCCTTTGGTAAAGGAGCAAATTCCGCCGGGCGATTCGGTTCCGATGAGCCTGGTTTTTAATCCGGTAAAACTGCGCGGGCCGATCCGCCGCCTGCCGGAAATCACGACCAATGCCGAGCCGCCGACCAAAAAGGTCAGAATAAATGCCTGGGTGGCGTCTGATATCAGCGATAAATTGCCGGTAATAGTCAAACCGCACCGTTTTGATCTGCCGCAGTACGGCGATGAAATAATCGACAGTTGCGCCTTTACTCTTCGAAGCAAATCATCTGAAGTACTATACATAAAAATAATCGAGAAACCGGTAGAGGTCGAAATAAATATTCCGAGACAAATCGCGCCGCGGAAAACGATAAAGGGGATAGTACGGTTAAATCCGTCTTATCGAGACGGGGACCTTTTCAAATCGGTTACTTTCGAATTATCCGATGAAAACAAAACTCGCTTCAGTATCCCGATCGAAAAA
>CAZJLX010000002.1:0-19975 GCA_964546545.1 uncultured Ignavibacteriaceae bacterium
ACTTCTCAGGTCACGGCGGAAATCATAAATGTTCCGGTCAAAGAGGGGCAATTCGTTCATCGCGGCGATTTGCTTGTCCTCCTCGATACTGTTCAGCTTCAGAAGGATGCCGACCAGGCGCAGTACGCTCTTGATGAAACCCAGGCGCGAACCGAAGCATCACAGACGCTTTATCTCCAGGCGGAAGATGAATTCCAACGTCAGAAAGAGCTGTTCGAAAGAAAATTAATTTCCGAAACAGTCATGGATAACTCGGAATATTCCTATAAAAATAATAAATTTTCTTATCAGGCTATGCTCAATCAGACCAAGCAGGCCAAAGCCAGATATGAAAAGGCGCTTGATAATCTGAGCAAAACCAGAATCATTGCCCCGATGGCCGGGGTCCTTACTTATGTTGATGCCGAAGAGGGTGAAATCGCGGCGGCTCAAACCGCTTATACTCAGGGAAAAACATTAATGACCATTTCCAATCTGGCGACCTTTGAGGTTGAAGTTGATGTGGACGAAACCGAAATCGTCAAGATTGTAAATGGACAAAGGGCCAAAATCGAAGTTGATGCTTTTCCCGATACCGTTTTTAGCGGCGAAGTTGTCGAGATTGGCAACACCGCTATTATCAGTGGTGCCGGTAGTACCGATCAGTCCACCGATTTCAAGGTGAAAGTCCTCTTTATTGACACCAGCGTGGCCATCAAGCCCGGTATGTCGGCGACCGTTGATATCGTTACCAATGAGCGAAACGGTATTCTGACCGTTCCATACGGTGCCATCGTCATGCGGACGCTTGATGTCGACTCTCTGGAGAAAGCGCAAAACGTCCCCACCGAGGGTTCCGATAGTACCGACGACACAACAATGGAGGAAGAGGAAGCCGAGAATACCGACAGCGTCGATACGAATAAGGAAAAAAAGACCAAAGAATATAAGGGGCTTTTTATTGTCGAGGATGAAAAGGCCAAATTTGTTCCGGTCGTGACCGGTATTGCTGATCAGAAGGATATCGAAGTCATCTCCGGGATCTCGGAGGGCGACACGATTATTACCGGGCCGTTTCGAACCTTACGGACTATTAAAAATGGCGAGGATATAAAAACTGCTGAGAAATCCAAAGACGGGAATTCCTGATGCCACTGATTGAGACAAAAAATATTTGGAAAACATACGAAATGGGTTCTGTCCAGGTTCACGCTCTGCGTGGAGTCAGTATAACTATCAATAAAGGCGATTATGTGGCCATTATGGGACCGTCCGGATCGGGCAAATCAACACTGATGAATCTTATCGGCTGTCTTGATACACCGTCGCAAGGGGAATATTTCTTTAATGATCGATTGGTCAGTACTATGGATGATGATGAACTGGCCGTAATTCGCAACCGCGAAATCGGTTTTGTCTTTCAGACATTTAATCTGTTGGCTCGGGCGACGGCGCTGCACAATGTTGAACTGCCTCTGATATATAATGGTACGCCGCGCGCCGATCGCGAACGAAATGCCAAAAAAGCGCTGGCTACCGTCGATCTGGCCGATCGGATGACGCATAGGCCGAACGAACTTTCCGGCGGACAGAGACAACGTGTCGCCCTGGCGCGAGCGCTGGTGAATCAACCGGCCTTGCTCTTGGCTGACGAACCGACTGGAAATCTTGATACCAAAACCGGGTTGGAAATTATGCAGCTTTTTTCCGATCTGCATCACAAGGGTAATACAATAATTGTCGTGACTCATGATCCCGAGATAGCGTGTTATACCGACCGTATTTTACATATTCGAGACGGTTTGATTGAAAAGGATCAGGTTGTTACCGAATCTGATCGGGTGGCCAACGGGTTAAAAATATGAGATATTGGGAGATTCTCAGAATGGCGATAATGGCTCTTTTTGCCAATCGTCTGCGGTCGCTGCTGACTCTTCTGGGTGTCATTATCGGTGTTGCCTCGGTCATTACCATCATTTCGGCCCTGGAAGGTATGTCACAATCGATCGAGAATGAAATCAATCGACTTGGCCCGTCCACTTTTATAGTGACCAAATTCGGAATTATTACCAGTGACGATGCCTTTTGGGAAGCATTAAAACGAAAGCCGCTCAAAGAAGAATATATTGATGCCATTTTGGATGGTTGCGATGAATGCGAAAAAATATCGCCGCGCTTATATTCCCGGGTCGATTTTAAATATCGCAATAACAAACTAAGTAGAGTTTTTGTCCTTGGTGTTTCCTCCGCCTATCTTGATATTGTTGATCTTGAATTGGACCAGGGACGCTTTTTTGCTGCCGATGATGATCAGGCGAGACGTCGCGTCGCCTTTATCGGATATGGTACGAAGGAGGAGTTGTTTCCCAATGTCGATCCGATTGGAAAAACCATGAAGATCGAAGGCAAAAAATACACAGTTATTGGAATCGCTAAAAAAGTCGGATCGTCTTTTGGACAAAATAATGACAATTTTGCAATTGTCCCATACTCGGCTTTTATCAGGGATTTTGATTACAGGGCGGGAGAACTTAGTCTGATGATTAAGGCAAGCTCGATTGCGCAGCTTGATGTTGCTATGGATCAGACGCGGGTCATTTTGCGCGCTTTCAGACATGTACCTTACGATAAAGAAGATGATTTTGCCATGTTAACCGCCGATTCGATTATGGCGGCCCTGAATGATATCACCAAGTATATAAGACTGGGGCTGATTGGTGTCTCCTCAATCTCGTTGGTGGTAGGCGGCATTATTATTATGAATATTATGATGGTCTCGGTTACCGAGCGGACTCGAGAAATAGGTATCAGAAAATCAATCGGTGCCAAACAGAAAGATATTCTCTGGCAATTTCTGTTTGAATCATTGGTTTTATCTTTGGCAGGAGGCATAATCGGCATTTCAATCGGCGTAATTTTGGGTGATATATTGATCCATCTGATCAATATGGATATGACGCCATCGATTAATGCCATTGCCACCGGTCTGATTATTTCGACCAGTGTCGGCCTCTTTTTCGGAATTTATCCCGCTATGAAGGCCGCGCGGTTGACTCCGGTAATCGCTTTGAGTTACGAGTAATAAAATTATGGGCATGAGTGTTGTTGAATTAAAGGAAGGAATTCTGCTGGCGCTGGGCGCCCTCTGGAGTAATAAATTTCGCTCCTCACTGACAATCCTGGGTGTCCTAATCGGGGTCTGGTCGGTTATTGCCATGACTTCGCTCATTCAGGGGCTGGATAACGCTGTCCAGGGTTCTATTAATGAACTGGGCAGTAATGTCCTGTTTATCGATCGATTTGCCCCGGAGACAGATTACGATGATCTGACCGATGAAGAACGCAATCGAAAATATATGACTATTGTCGAGGCGATGGCGATCAAAGAAAATTGCCCGGCTGTCTCCGCCGTTTCACCGGAAAATCATTTCTGGGCCTCAGGCGGCAATATTATCAAGTACAAGAATAAGAAAGCTAATCGGCCGGCTATTGTCGGGGTCTTGCCGGACTATCAAAAGGTGCATGCCGTATCGGTTAGTTCCGGCCGATTTATCACCCAGGCCGACAATAATTTCAGAGCGATGGTCTGTGTTCTTGGAACGACTGTAAAAGATGCCCTCTTTCCCGAAGACGATCCGATCGGTAAACAAATCCGTATAAATAATAAAAGATTTACGGTTGTCGGTGTCCGCGAAAAACAGGAAAGCATGTTTGATAATGATGAAAATAATAAAGTGGCGATTCCGCTTGAAACCTTTATGAAGTTGTATCCCTGGGATGAAGCCCTGACGCTGGTTGTCAGCGCCGGATCGGCGGCCGAAATGGAAGAGGCTAAAGAACAGATAATCAGTACATTACGGCGTGTCCGGCAGGTACCATATAATAAAGATAATGATTTTGCCGTTTTTGGACAGGAGAACATTCGCGAGATAATCGGCAACATAACTCAATATATTTATATTGCCATGATTGTTATCTCTTCGGTCGGCCTGATGGTGGGCGGCGTCGGAGTCATGAACATAATGCTGGTGTCCGTTACCGAACGAACCCGTGAAATCGGCGTGCGTAAGGCGATCGGTGCCCGGCGATCCAATATCCTCTGGCAGTTTTTGATTGAAGCGATGACCCTCTCCGGGACCGGAGGTCTGCTGGGGATCGGTTTTGGCGTAATTACCTCACTTTTAATTGGCGTGGCGACACCGTTGCCGTTTGGAATCTCACCTCTTTTTGTATCACTCGGTTTTTTTGTGTCTGTCTCGGTCGGTCTGGTTGCCGGTATATATCCGGCCAACAGGGCCGCGCGACTCGATCCGATTGAATCCCTGCGATACGAATAAACGTAAAATATATTGCCAATTACTCTCCGCCTGCGTAAATTTAATAGATATTAAGATAAATGGTGGGAATTATGAATTTATTGAAAAAGATGATTATGCCGGCCGCAATAGTCTTTATTCTCCTTTCGGCAGTGAGCGTATGGGGTCAACATGTTATGAATGTTGAGGATTATTCCGGTCAATATGGATTGTTTCTCGATTATGCCCAGTTCCGCTCCGATCAGGAGGGCAAAGTACGACTGGAAATTTATTACCGTATTTCCAACAATCAATTGCAATTCGTTAAGGACAACGATTTATACCATGCCTCATACGAAATTACCATAACCATTTATGATAAGGGAGGTCGGCAGGTGACTGCCGAAAGCCGTGATAAGGAATTTACGGTTGCTCGGTACGAAAATACTATTTCATCCGAAGGTTTCCGGGTAAGTCAGATTAACAAACTGCTCCCGCCGGGCAAGTATAAAATTGATATGAGCCTGACTGATAATAACGGCGGTTCCGTAATTCACAGAAGTATGGATGTCGAACTTCCCAAATATAATCGACGCGAAGCCCAGCTCTCTTCCATTGAGTTCTTACAGAGAGTTGATACCGCTTTGATCGATTCTTTATTTCAAAAGGGACAATTATCGGTGATCCCTTCGGTAAGTCGAAATTACAGCGGTGATACGAGCGCCAGTCTCTTATACTATCATGAAATCTATCAGGGCAAAAGCGGAAGAAAAGATGTGACGATACAGACTCTTATACGCGACCGGAAACTGGATGTTGTTTATCGCGACAGTTTGAATTTTGAATTTGAAGAAGGCCAGAATGTGATTCGGCAGGTACGCGATGTTTCCCTCTGGGGTATTAAATCGGGCGATCATACCCTGGAAGTTATCTTACGCGGTCGGCGTGATAAGGCGGTGGATAAGGCAAGTATACCCTTTACGATTTACTGGTCCCCGCGTGCAATGGTTATCCATGATTATGAAACCGCGGTGCATATGCTGAAATACATTGCCACCGATGATGAAATAAAGCAATTAAAAGATCTTAATCCACTTCAGAAACGGCTGGCCGGATGGGATGAATTCTGGCTGGCGCACGATCCCACACCGGGAACATCCGAAAATGAAACGATGCGGAATTATTATAACCGGATTGAATATTCCAACCGCTATTTTCGAGTTTTACGAAGGGATGGTTGGTTGACTGACCGGGGACGGATTCTAATTCAGTACGGGGTTCCTGATCAGATTGAGGACTATCCGTTTGAAATGGAATCCAAATCGTATAAGATTTGGTACTATTATCATCTGAGCCAACCGTTGAAATTTACTTTTATCGATGACTGGGGGGACGGTGATTATGTATTGCAGTATCCGTATGACGGTCGAATGTAGTATTCTATATTAAAGAGAGGGTGTTAGTATTAATATGAAAAGTATAAAATTTCCGGGAATTGTATTAGTAGTTGTTTTATTATCCCTTTTGGCGGCTAGGGCCGGTTTGGCCGAACAAATTAAAATACAGGCGGGCATCTCAGTCTTTCCCGATCCCCGCCATGCACCCAGCGTTTATGTCGAGTTTCCGTTTTCGGTTCACCGTAATCAGTTCCAGTTCCTGAACGGCAAGAATAAAGAGGATTATTTGACCGCCGGAATCTATGCCGAGATTATTTTAAGTGATACGCTGGGCCGGCCGGTCGATTCGGCCATGACCCGTTTCTTCACCCAGGCCAAAGACAGCAGTGCCGTCCTGGATAAGGGCATTCAGATTTTTAATCGACTCTCGATGCTGGTTGAACCGGGGGTCTATTCCGCCCGGCTGACCGTCATTGATATTGTCGGAAAGGGCGAAGGTGCCTTTTTATATGACCGTCTTTATATCGATCCGGTTATTATCGATCGACTCAATCTGAGCAGTCTGGAACTGGCTTATCGTATTACGGTTGCCGCAGCTGAGCCTAAAACCGGGACCATAGACAGTCGGCTGATAAAAAATAATCGGAAGATCATTCCCAATCCGATGTCGCTCTTCTCGACCGACGATTCCTCTCTTTTTATTTATGCCGAAATATATAATTTATCCTGGTCGCCGGATAAAAGCGATTCGTTTCAGGTCGATTATCGTCTATTATCGCCGGGGGGCATCGATTATTTAAATTATGGTCGAATACTTCAGGAAATACCGGGTTCCACCTCGGTTGTTACCAATGTCCTTGATATTAAAGGATTCAAACCGGGGCGTTATGATCTACAAATGATTGTCAAAGATCTCGCGAATAATGCGACTGATACGGCCGCCAATAGATTTATTGTAATTCCCAAATCGGGGGAAACGAATTTTACCGTATCGGAAAAAAGAAGTCATCCGTATGATACTTCGTCGGTTCAGACCAAAATTAATCTGGCCAGATATTTTATGGCTCCTCAACAATTGGCCATGCTTGAGACATTAAACGATGTCGGCAAGGGGAGATTTATTGATCAGTTTTTCAGCGATAAAGATCCCGACCCGGCGACAGACAAAAATGAATTTCTGGATGCTGTTTACAGCCGTTATATTTATACCAATGAACATTTTTACACAGCGGTAGGTGCTAATGACGGCTGGCAGACTGACCGCGGACGGGTCCTGTTGCAATATGGTGTTTGGGATGATAAAGATGATGCCATGGTTCCGTCGATGGGACAACCCTGGGAGTTATGGAGCTATCATACGCTCCAGGGCGGAGTAGTTTTTGTTTTTCAGGATCAGGATGGTTACGGCGATTTTCGTCTCGTGCATTCAACGGCCAAAGGTGAATTGTTCGATGAAACCTGGAACAACTTCCTTAAGGATTATGATGTCAAAGTTTTTAAAGAAGAGGTGATCCTGCCAGAGGTCAGAAACGACTGATAGTCGAGTATAAATAAAAAAGCCCCCGTAATATGCGGGGGCTTTTTTACCGTAAATAATTTATTTTTGCGAATGCGCCTTGGATTGAACGCCGGGTATTCGAATTGTCCTTTCAACCGGAATCGTAAAACGGGAAAGAGCCTTATCGTTTAGTTCAATAGTTATCGACTTCTTGAATTCAGTTGAAAGAAAATCGTCATTGATTTGGATTTTACCTTCTTCCGTTTTGCCGGCTTTTACCTTTTTGGGAAGTTTTATTTCAAACATACCCTGGGGCATATCAACCAGACTAATTTCCAAATCTTCATTGGATACATTGGTGATCTGAAATTCAAGTTTGCTGCGTTCTTTTTCGCCAAATTGGGAAATATTAAATTTATACGGCTGAATCGTAATGGGATAAGTCGAATCCGGATTTGTCACAATATCAGAATTAATCTCCACTCGTTTACGATCCGGGCCCTCATTTGTGGTTATCGAAGGTCGTTTGGTCCGTTTGCCGCGATAGGTCTTTGTCGAAAAAATAATCTCAAGCCTTGTGCTGTCACCGACAGCAAGCTCCTCTTTTTCCAGCGGAGCCTTGGTGCAGCCTCAGCCAGGCGACACTTTAATAATCTTCAGCGTATCGGTACCGGTTGAATAGAGCCAAAAAACATGCGAAATAGTCGAATTCTGTGGTGCATATCCAAAATCAAAGGCAGCATCCGGAATCGATAATTGTGGTTCGGCCAACGCCATCCCGGCAAAGATTATTAAAAATAAAATCAAAGAAATAAGCAAGTTTCTAATCTTCATATTTACCTCCAAAAAATCCTGCTATATCTCGGTATCGTCTCTTTTATCATTCAATTTAGCAGACTTAACTAATCTACTCATAATACGCATTAAGTCAAGGGGATTATTGCCTTTATCTATTCACGCGGTACAAATATTTTGCGCCTGACCGGAATAGAATAATTCTTCTTATCCGAGGTCTTATCTATATACTCAAAAATAATAGTGTTCTCAAATTCGGTTACCAGACCTTTTTCATTTAAAATAATCTCCCCGAAGGCGGTATCATTGGGAGGAACAAAAACGGGGAATTCGAGATTGTAATATTCATCATTAAAATATATCAGTTTAAGAGGAATGTTAATATCGGTAGGATTGATAATTTGAATCGAAAATTCCTTTTTCTCTTGATCGCCAAATTGACTTGCGGCCACCGAGTATGGTTTCACATATATCGGCCGATGTCTTTCAATTTCCGGAATGATGTCGGCCATAATACGAATATATATCTTATCCCGTTTGTTATTAAAAAAAACATGCGGTCGCCATTCCTTATTGGAAACCTGGATACCGGAGAAAAAAGATAAAGTCACAACCAGACTGTCTCCGGCCGGGATCGTCTTGCCCATGACCGGTAACAGAATACAATCGCAGAAGGTTTCAACAGAATCAATCGTGACATCGCCCTCATCATTGGCCTGTAATACGACTTCGTGATAAAACCATGACTTTTGCGGTACCTTGCCAAAATCGACTTTCTCGGTTTTAAATGATAAAAGTGGTCTGGCCTGGAGAGAACCTGTGATGAAAAAACTCAGGAGAAGTAACATTAAAAACTTGCGCATATTCTAAGGCCCTTATTTTGTAGTTATAAACATATAAAAATAAATTGTTCCTGCCAAAAGGCAACCTTTTTTCTGTAATTAAAGTAATCATGTTGATTTTTTCTGATATTATGGGTATTTTCGTGAAAAATGTTGGTGTCGCGCGAATTTTTATAAGGCGACCTGTTCTGCAAGCTTTTTTTGGAGAAAGTTATGAAACCAGAAGAATATCTTAGGGAAAATCGTGAAAAAAGACTTACTGAATTAATGGAATTTCTCCGGTTCCCGTCGATTTCCGGGCGCAGCGAACATACCACCGATGTCCTCGCTTGTGCCGAATGGCTGAATGCCCATCTGAAAAAAATCGGTTTTAATACGTCAATAAGGCCGACCGGCGGACACCCCGTCGTTTATGCGGAAAATATTTTATCCCCCGATAAGCTAACCGTCCTGTATTACGGGCACTATGATTTTCAACCGGTGGAACCGCTGGATTTGTGGAAAACCAAACCTTTTGAACCGACCATAAAAGGCGAATACCTGATTGCTCGCGGGGCAACCGATGATAAGGGCCAGCTTTTCACGCATGTTAAAGCACTGGAAGCCTACGCCGCTACCGCCACCGAATTGCCTGTAAACGTCAAACTGCTCTATGAAGGGGAGGAAGAATCGGGCGCGGAGAATCTGGCCAAATTTGTCAAACAAAACAAAGAGCTTCTTAAAGCGGATATTATCGTCGTATCCGACAGCTCTCAGTTTGGCAAGAACAAACCGGCCGTGACTTTTGGCCTGCGTGGTGTGGTGTCGCTTGAAGTCAAAATCACCGGGCCCAGTCACGACCTTCATTCCGGCGGTTTTGGCGGGGCGGTACCCAATCCGGTCAATGTCTTGGCTCGGATAATATCCAAGCTGCATGATGTCGATGGTCATGTTCTAATTGATGGTTTCTATGATGATATCCCGCCGCTTTCGGACTGGGAGCGCGAACAATTTGCAAAATTACCGTTTAATAAGGACGAATATGTGAAAAGCGTCGGCTCACGCGGCCTGTTCGGCGAGAAAGGATATTCGGTCTATGAGCAGGTCTGGAGTCGCCCGACTTGTGATGTCAACGGTATCACAGGCGGCTATCAGGGTGAGGGCGGAAAAACCATTATACCGTCATGGGCGTCGGCCAAAATAACCCTGCGGCTGGTACCCGATCAGAATCCGGATGATATTCTGGCCAAAGTTGAAAAGTATATCAGGAAAGTTTGTCCCGATTATGTCGATTGCGAGATTGATATTCACGGCGGAGCCGGAGCCGTTGAAGTGCCTACCGATGGCCCCTGGTTGGATGCGGCCGGTCGGGCGATTAAAAAGGGCTTTGGCGTCGAACCGGTCTTTATGAAAGAAGGCGGCTCGATTCCGATTGTCGGAACCTTTAAGGAAGTCCTGGGAATCGACACGCTGCTTTTGGGGTGGGGGCAGCAGGATGACGGCGCTCATTCGCCCAATGAGCGGTTTTCAATAAACGACTTTGAACGCGGATGTTTCGCATCTTTGGCTCTAATAGATGAACTATCCAGAGTTAAGGCCTGATTATGGATCTTGGAATAAAAAATCGTGCCGCTCTGGTTACAGGAGCCTCGACCGGGCTTGGTTTTGCCGCCGCCAAAGCGCTGGCTGATGAGGGCGTCAGGCTGGCTATCAATTCACGTTCCGAAGAGAAACTGAAAAAGGCGGCCGAGGCGATAAATAAAGCATGCGGAAGTAAACCGTTAATTCTTCCCGGCGATCTGGCGCAAAGTAATATCCCGGAAAAACTAATCGCCGATATGACGAATAAATTTGGCTCCGTCGATATTATCGTATCCAATGCCGGCGGACCGCCGGCCGGCATGTTTTTCGATCATGACAAGACTATCTGGCAAAAGGCCGCCGAACTGACTCTTTTTTCGGCGATTAATCTGGTTCGGGCCGCGATTCCCTCTATGAAAAAAAATGGCTGGGGTCGAATTATTTTTATCACATCGATCTCGGTCAAACAGCCGATCGGCAATCTGATTATGTCCAATACTTATCGCTCCGGACTTACCGGTTTTGCCAAGTCAATATCAAATGAATTTGCTTCATCGGGAATTACCGTCAACACTGTCTGTCCCGGGTATACAAAAACAGAGCGCCTCCAATCGCTGGCCGAATATGAAGCCGGTGAATCCGGCCAAAGCACCGATGAAATTTACCAAGCCTGGGCCGCAAACGTACCAGCCGGGCGGCTCGGTGAACCGGAAGAGCTGGCTAGTCTGATAACTTTCTTAGCTTCGGCCAAAGCGGCCTATATCAATGGTACAGCTATCCCTGTTGACGGTGGCTATATTAAATCGTTACTTTAACAAACCTATATAAGCTATAATATTATAACGAGATAAATATACTTTGAATGGTCCGGAGTCGCATCCCCAACTTGGTCGCAAGTCTGTTCCGACTTGGTTGTTATATCTTCTGATTTTAATCCAGCAGTTTTTGGCCTCACTTGCTTTTCCTCTGGCCAAGCTGGGATTGCTGGAGCTGGACCCCTTTGTTTTTGCGTTTTTACGCTTTTCAATCGCTTCAATAATTTATATCCCGATTCTGCTTATCCTGCGTAAAGGCCGCCGAATACCTATCCGGGATAATATTCGTATTTTCATTATTGGCATCGTCCTGATTCCATTTAATCAGGTCATTTTCTTGATAGGTCAGGCAAGGACATCGGCCGGTCATGCAAGTTTACTTTTTGCCACCATACCGATATTTATTTATATTTTGGCGATTTTGTTTTTGGGGGAGAAGCCAACCTGGCGGCGGACTCTGGGAATACTGATCGCCGCCGGCGGTGTTTACCTGATTCTGGCCGGGGGCGCCTCTCGTTTTGGCGGCGAATTCCTGGCCGGCGATCTGCTAATTCTGGTTGCTGTCTTAGCCTGGGCGATTGGCACTATAATGGCCAAACCGCTTCTTAAAAAATACGGCGCCTTTCGGGTCACCGGACTGGCCCTGGTTTATGGTTCCCTTTTATATATACCGTACGGCTTTTATCGAATATATGATGTCGGTCTGATCGGCCATTCTTACAAGGCCTGGATATCGGTGCTTTATCTGGCGATTGGTGTTTCGATTCTGGCCTATTTCTTATGGTACTGGGTGCTCAAGTATTTGGAGGCTTCACGGATGGGAGTAATTCAAAATATCCAGCCGGTGATTGCCACCGCGGTCGCGGCGATGATTTTATCCGAGACTATCAGCAGTAATTTTATAATCGGGGGATTGATTGTAATTTTTGGAGTTGTTCTTACCGAAATAAAATAGACTAATGAAAATTTTAATGTATTTGGCAAAAAATATTACGTAATTTAGAAAGTGGCATAAATCAATTAAGGAAATAACAAATGTATGATTTGAATAATTTTAAGCAGAATAATAATGAAAAGCATACCGATACCGATCTCTGGTCGGTTTTCAGAATAATGTCGGAGTTTGTCGAGGGTTTTGATACGCTTCGATATTTACATCCGGCCGTGTCGATTTTTGGTTCATCCGCTTTACCTGAAGAATCCAAATATTATCAAATGTCACAGGATATTGCCAAAAGATTATCCGATGCCGGTTTTTCGATTATAACCGGCGGTGGGCCATCTATCATGGAGGCGGCCAACCGCGGAGCTTTTGAGGGCAAATCTAAATCGGTCGGTCTCAATATTGAAATCCCGATGGAGCAAGAACCGAATAGGTATCAGGATATTTCGCTTCAATTCCGTTACTTTTTTGCCCGTAAAGTGATGTTTGTCAAATACGCCTCCGCCTTTGTCATTATGCCGGGCGGATTCGGGACACTCGATGAACTATTTGAATCCCTGACCCTGATTCAAACCAAAAAGGTCTTTCATTTCCCGGTGGTGCTGTTCGGATCGGATTTCTGGGGCGGGCTGATTGATTGGATAGTGTCCAGTCCGATTAAAGTCGGGACCCTCGCTAAAGATGATTTGAAGCTCTTTTCACTGACCGATGATCCTGATGAAGTTGTCCGGCTGATAAAAGAGGGCTACGCCAAGGTCCGCCGCTCCCGCGCGATATAATTCGTCCGTTATAGGTCAGCCGGAGATCAGGAACCCTGCTTGCGCCATGCGTAAGGCCTGAAAGGCGCTCCTGACATCTTCTTAACCCGCCAGATTCTCTTCAGAAAACGCCTTTTCCAATTTCGGATCGGTGAAAACTCCGTCTTTGCGAATCAGTTTATCGTCAAAATAAATCTCGCCACCACCGTAATCTTTCCGTTGAATCAGAACCAGATCCCAGTGAATCGCTGATTTATTGCCGTTGGGCGCCTCATCATAACAACAACCCGGCGTCAGATGGAACGAGCCCCGGATTTTTTCATCGAAGAGCGTATCCTTCATCGGATGTAAAACAAACGGATTAACCCCGATCGCAAACTCACCGACATAACGGGCGTTTTCATCGGTATCGAGAACTTTATTGAGTTTGTCCTCAAATGCCGCCGCCGTTGCTTTAATTATCTTGCCATCCTTAAAAGTAAAACTGATATCGTTGTAAACAGTACCCTCGTGTAGCGAGGGTGTATTATAGGTGATCGTGCCGTTAATCGATTCTCTGACCGGGGCGGTATAAACCTCACCGTCCGGGATATTACGCTCGCCGTCGCATTTGACAACGGCAATATCTTTGATGGAAAATGTCAGGTCGGTTCCCGGTGCGGTAATATGTACTTTGTCGGTCTTGTTCACCAGCTCAACAAGAGGATCCATCGCCTTTGACATTTTGGCATAGTTGAGATTGCAGACATCGTAATAAAAATCTTCGAATCTCTCCTGCGATGTTTCCGCCAGTTGCGACATGGCATTATTGGGGTAACGCATCACGCACCAGCGGGTGTTGCGCACCCGTTCTTCGAGATGAACCGGCTTGTAGAATATTTTCTGGAATCGATCCATCTGTTTGTGATCTATGTCGGCCAGATCAAACGGGTTTTCCGAGCCGCGCAAACCGAGATAACAGGCCGCTTTTTTCATCATATCGAGATGATAATCCGAAAGCTGCTGCATCTGTGCCTCGGTCGCCGATTTCAAAAATTGCCGCGTGATGGATTCGTCGTTGTAATACCAAAAAGTTGTGCCCCCTTTTTCGGTGGCATATTTGATTATCTCCTTGCCCAATTCGAGCGTGGCGATGCCTTTAATTTCGAGGTACAGAATTTCGCCCGGCTGAAGTTTGACCGAATAATCGATCAGGTTCCGAGCGAGTATTTCATTTCGTTTGTCTTTCATATCTCCATTCCTTTCGTTTTGGCACAAGATAGTCAGAAAGTCACTTTTTGGCAAGTTGACGGTCAGATAAAGTTAAAAAGAACAATTGGCCATTTACATTGTTATTCCCAATATGGAAGATTCTGGTCGGAAAGCTGTTTTTGTCGGCACATCAGGTTTTAGTTACAAGGACTGGCTGGGTAATTTTTATCCTCAGTTTTGCCCCGATGCCGATTTTTTGCGGTATTATTCAACCATCTTTAAAACGGTTGAAATAGACTCCACGTACTACCGGATACCGACTCAACCGATGATAGACCGCTGGAATGATGTCACACCCGACAACTTCACTTTTACGGCCAAATTTCCATCCTCGGTAACCCATGAGGGTGATATCAATTCGCGTCTCGATAATGCCTGCGCTTTTGTCGAAGTTATGTCGCATCTGAATAAAAAACTGGGTCCGCTTCTGATGCAATTTCCTTACGGTTTTAAACCGACCGAAAGCAGTTTTGATTTACTGCAAAAATTACTGAAATGCGTTCCCGATAATATAAAATTGGCCGTCGAGGTTCGTAATAAAAAATGGCTGACAGAAACGTTTTATAACCTGTTAAAGGAACATAAAGCCGGGTTGGTGATGGTTGACCATCCCTGGATGCCAAAAAAGACTGCTTTCACCGCTTCGTTTTTATATCTCCGGTTTCTCGGCGACCGCAAAAAAATCAGTTCCGACTTTTCTTTTCCGCGCGATGAACGTAAAGAGGAGATCGATTATTGGTCGACACTGATTGAGGAATTCTCCCGCGAGCGGGGAGAGGTGTACGCTTATTTTAACAATCATTACAGCGGTCATTCACCCTCGACTGCACTGCGGCTGATCGAAAAACTTGGACCGTACGAACCGGACATCACATAGAACGGCATAAATATTAATCTGACATATAAAATATTTTCGACTGCATGACGATAATATTCGTATAAGATGTTGGTATCTGAAACCGACCGACTTTGAATCGACTTTGAATATTTTACTTGCGTAAATGTTTAACAATTTGTTATATTACAATAAAGAGGGAGGCAATATGGAAAAAGTAAATATGGAACAGTACCTTTGTGTTAAACTGGGCGGACAATGGCTGGGCGTCGACGCGACCAGGGTTATCGAGATAATCAATCCAAATTCGGATAAAAGCGCCGGTATTTCCTTGAATGTGGACAGTAAAACCTTATCTTATCATGGTCAGATTTTGCCCACTATTTACCTCTCCGATGTCCTCTTGAACCGACAAAAGACCTATTATACCGATTGCCGTATCCTGATAACCGATATAAACGGCCAGATGGCCGGGTTGGTTGTCGATTCGGCCGAAGAGATTATCCGGGTCCCCGAAGGAACTGTGGTTCCGGTCGGCGAAGCTATCAATGGTGAGGTTGCCGGCATGTCCGGAATGCTGGAAACCGAAGAAAGAAAAATCGATATTTTATCGCTGAGTAAAATTTTTGAATTGGCGCACGTCGAATAAGCTGACGCGACCGTTTACTATACTCTCCGACAGTATATAATTATATATTCCAATTGTATATTTTCTCTAACTATTTACGGGGAAATTAAATATATTTAGCCTTCATCGGATGAAGGAAGCTGATAGTATGCCTGAAAAACAACGGCTGAATATAATTTATTCCAATATCGGACGGGGGCATCCATATTACCTTGACGGTCTGGTCGAAGTATTTCAAAGTAAATACGGGGATCAAATAGATCTGAATACTACCGATGTTTTTTCCCTGTCTTCCGGTCTGTCCGGGCTGATGTGGAAACTGGTAAAAAAGTTGTACCTGATCGGAAGCCAGGGCGGGCTAATTGGTAAATTTTATGAGCGTTTTCGCCGCAGCCGGCGAGCCGATAAAAGGGGCCGGCTGGAAAGCATTCTCGCCTCGGGATTAAGACGATTCCTCGCCGATAATCAGGCGCCGACATTGGTGGCTCACCCACTGCTGGTTTCAATGATTAATAATCTTGTCCCGGTCTATTATCAACACGGAGAAATTGCAGCGCCGGATGAATCTCTGGTTATCGGTGCGGATAAAATATATGTTCCGATGAATGAAACATATAACCGCTTTATAGAAGCCGGAATAAGTGAAGATCGGCTGTTGTTAAGCGGTTTATGTATTGAGCCGGAACTGGCCGAAAAGGCCGAACAGTATTATCATTCCCGTATCAAACGGATTTCCGATAATTATCAACTCTGCGGGGGTCTATTTTCCTCGGGGGCCGAGCCAAAACAACATCTGGAAAAAATTATTCTCGCCGTCAATTCCATTAAAAATGGCGGCGGAAAAGGGCTGATTTTTTGTCGGGCCGGGGGGCGATTGGAAAAACTAATTCGGCAGCGGCTAAATATAAAGATATTAAAAACCGGCTTTGATACTGCCGAATTAAACAGCTCTTTGGAAAAGAACTTAATCGTTGCGGTAAAATATTTTAATCGACATGATGAAAATGAAAACCTGCTTCGTCTTTTTAAATACCTTGATTACTTCGTCGCCCCGTCACATGAAAGAAGCAACTGGGCGGTCGGACTCGGACTGCCGATGTTTATTCTGCACCCGATTATCGGGACCTTTTCGCCTTTAAACCGCCAATTTCTTTTGGAAAGTAATGTAGCTGCGGATATGGAAAATAACAGTAAAGCGGAACATTTATACGAATATATAAGGCAATTGCAAACCGACGGGACCTTGTCAAATATGGCGCGACATGGCCTCGGCCCCGACCTTTATGGATTCGAGCGAATTGCGGAAAATCTAATTTCGGAAATTAAGCAATGAACATCCTCTTTGGGTATTTCAGAAAGTTTGATAATCGACTCTGGATTCTGGCCGCCGGCTGGGTCGCATCGGCGGTCGGTTTTTCTCTCGTGATACCATTTCTGGCGATATATTTCCATTCTGAGATAGGTATGTCGCTTTCGGCCATCGGCCTTTTTTTTGCCGTATCGGCGATTATCAGAGCGCTTTCGCAGGCTATCGGAGGCGAATTAGCCGACCGTTTTGGACGGTACTATCTGATGGTCGGTGCGCAGCTGTTCCGGACTATAACTTTTCTCTTTTTGGCATATATCATATATAATCATGGCAGTTTTATGGCCATTGCCACGCTGGTTATATTAAATTCAATTCTGGGTGCACTTTTTCAGCCGGCGGCCAATGCCGCCGTCGCCGATCTGGTCAAACCCGACCAGCGGGTCGAGGGCTATTCGGTTGTCCGCGTCGCCGGTAATTTTGGCTGGGCCGTCGGACCGGCTTTGGGTGGCTTTCTGGCCGCAAAATCTTATTCGATTCTGTTTGTTATCTCGGCTTGTATGATTTTGGTCTCCTGTACTATTATCGCCATATTTTTAAAAGATATCAGATTTGCCACGCATACTGAGGATAAGTTTAAATTGCGTGAAATATTGTCATATCGGGATAATCATTTCATGTTCAAACTGGCTTTGCTGATGTTTATCCTCTATCTGGTCGCCTCGCAATTGATGGCCCCGCTTTCGCTCTATACCGTCGATTTAATGGGGATCAGCAAATCTCAATTGGGCCTGCTTTTTGGTATTAACGGTCTGATGGTGACTCTGCTTCAGATCCCGACCACACGCCTGCTGCGAAATGTCAGGTTGACCGTCCAAATGGTTATGGGATCGCTTATTTATGCCATTGGATATTTTTGGGTTGGCCTCAATGCCACATTTCTAATGTTTGTTTTCGCTATGATTATAATTACGACCGGTGAAAATTTCGTATCGCCTCCGGCCCTCGCTCTGACCGCCAACCTGGCGCCTGAAAAAAAAGTGGGGCGGTATATGGGAATTTACGGTTTTGCCGTTACCGGCGGCTGGTCAATGGGACCATTGCTGGGCGGACTGCTCTTGGACTGGGCTAAACCGAATTTTGTGCTGTCATGGGGAATTATATCGCTGATTGCCATAATAGCCGGCTCGGGATTTATGGCACTGACCCGCCAGCTTCCGGCCGGATTAAATCTATTTAAAAAAGTCAATAAATAATGACAAACTTTCCGATCTGATTGCCCCATTCCGACTCGACCGTGTATAAATATATTCCCGAAGTAATCATCATGTCGTTGCGACTGATTAAATCCCAGGTGTCATGCATACTTCCTGGAGCATCTTTAGCGTAATCATGGACTATGGTTCGAATCAGGTCGCCGTCGATACTGAAAATATGGATTTTACAACGATAGGGAAGATTGGTAAAATGTATCGCGCGGGTTCGCTCAACATATACGTCAGGATCTTCCCAGCCCTCAAAGTAATCCCGATAATTGCCGTCAATACGATATGGATTAGGATAAACGATTACATCCAGCCCTTTTTCAATGGCAAAAGAAGAGGCATTTTGCGGATACTCCCGGTGAGTCACGGTGCTGTCGGAAGGGTCAACTTCCAGCGGCCGTAAACCTCTTTGGGGGAAACCCTGATCGAAAGCGGTAACCGAAACAAAATGAGGCACCGAGGGCATCAGATTTCTCAAAATATATTCATATTCAAAGTACTTTAGATTACCCTCATTGGTGACTTCATTGGGATAAAACATACGAGCCGTATCGAGATTTGTGGTTGAAGGATATGGCTGCTCGGGATACAATTTATGAATTGCCATCGTGTCGGTAAGATTCGACTGGTTCCAGTCATGAGGTCCGAAATAATATTTTTCCCAAAGGCCGGTTCGGGTATTGTAAAATTCAAAGAGATGGTTCTCGTCATAATAAGGTGTCGGATCAAAATTGTCGCCGTACATCTGCCTTAAAATGGTCGTATCAAAAGGACGCTCGACAATCTCCCATGATTCAATCAAATATTTGCCTTCATATCGAGAGTAGAATTCGTATCGATCGTAATTTTCGACATCATAGGAGGAGACCATTGTATAGGCGCCGACCAGACCGGAATGCGAATAATAAACGCGATATCCTTCAAAATCATTTAGCTGGCTGAATTGATCCGGGGTTGTCTCCGATGCCAATCCGTTCCACCGGATTACGATTTCACCCTGATTATTTCCGCTGATACGCGGGTACAACTTGGCTTCCGGTGGTACTGGCGGTCGGGCACCGACAAAATCAGGCACACCATCGCCGGCATACCAGATTGTATCCGACCAGGTACAGCTGATAGTAGTGTCAAAAAGAGTATCGGTCTGGCTGATCGGAATCGTATCTATCCGGGATATTTTCGGATTCATACAATAACTGAAATAATTGCCGCGAAACCCATTGCCGTCCGTGTCAATACCGGGATTATCATAGATCCACTTGGCCCATAACGCATTTAGCTGAAGATCATCGAAATTGCGCCCCGGATGAAAATTTTCACCCGCGACAAAGGCTACTGTAAGTGGAAGAATATCACCCGGCTTTAAAGTAAAAGGTCCGAAGGATAGCAGATACATGATATTGGCGCCTCGGGCAATACTAAAGGCGTTTGGCGGCGGTGCCAGCCAGCCCTCATTTGTGTGAGGAATATAGGTTTCGGACTGATTATAATCGAATTCACCGGATGACATCATATGATACTTGCTGTTATCTCCAAGCGGTGTCCCCAGCCGTCCGGCATATTTGCGAACCCCGCCGGTTTTACCCTTACGCGGCCCCCAATCATCTTCCGGATCCCAGTCCGGGACCCACCAGTTAAAAGTGAAATTTGTTTCATCGGTCGGCGTTCTTAATACTTTTGTGGCTATAATTGAAGTCGGGGAGCGGTAGCCGTTATACTCGCCGCTGATCGGATCCGGATCGCCATCATTATCAGCCGCCCAGACAAGATTCAACGTATCAATTAAACCGGGAATGTATTTGGAGCCG
>CAZJLX010000003.1:0-18357 GCA_964546545.1 uncultured Ignavibacteriaceae bacterium
CAATTGCATCCGTAAAATAATGAATCGAAAAATAAAAGCAAGGGAAATATACATTGGCTTATCTACTATAGACAGGCGGGTTCAGCAGAAAGCCGATTTTATATCTTATGTATTTATTCGATTAAGTTGACAAAGTCGGTCATATTATATAAATTTAACAAGGAAAATCAGGCGATTTTTCAGATTGACTAAATCGTCATTTCGGCAGAGGTGAAGTAGAATATTAATAATTCAAATTATACAGCAGAATTAATTTATGGGAGATAGGTGATGAAATTTATAAAACTATTGCAGTGGGGATTTTTGGCAATATTGACTATCTGTTTTATCGGTTGTACCGATGATAAGACGACCGGGTCAGATGAAAAAACGACCGACCTGTCTTTGACCAATTTAACGGTTGATCCGTCGATGGTTACCACTAGGGAATTTACGGCATGCGGTTTTTATATTTACAATGACGGCCCGAGTTTGCTGTCTAAAGAGTATATCCAGGTTGATTATTATCTTTCAACCGACAGCAGTTTTAATGACACAATCGATACTAAAATCGGCGACACCGGATTTACTCTGTCGATAGCTTCCGAGGGTTCTTACCAGATTAATTTAAGTGGAACCGGCTTGGATAATATGGTTCGTTTCTGGCCGGTGGATCAACCGGCCGGTGATTATTATGTGTTCGCGACGGTGACAATAACAGGTCCACCGCCGAACGACCCGGATACGAGTAATAATTATGTCCGAACCGGTACGGTTATAAACTATAATCCGTAAAAGCAAAAAAGTTATTGCGGGATCGGATAATATATTACTTGGCTTTTCTTTTGGAAGCTTTCAAAAAGAGATTCCTGACATAGCTGTTACGATCGGTACTGACATCGCTACGATTGGATTCTTTGGCAGCCTTGTTCCAGTCTTTTTTGTTGATAGCCTTCATCAAATTGGGGAAACGGGTAACCATGCCATTGGTCCCGACATTAAAAGACATATCAATTAAGGCCTGTTGCACTTCCGGTGGCAGAGTTTTAAAATTCTTAATCTTTTGATTCAACTGCCTTTCGAATTCGTCGACGTCCTTTTTAATTTGGTTTTCAATCGTCCCCTTAGAAAGGATTAACTGAGTATGTTTCTTATAGGCTTTTGCTTTGTAATTCGATTTACAGTTGCCTTTTACGGTTTCGAAGTCTTTTTTAATCTCATCGGCCGTTGCAGTTTTACCGGTTTTGGTATTTATAAACCCGAATTTTTTCGCATGATTGACATCATTCAACTTTTTGCCGATGCCTATTGTAACATTTCCAGTCGTATCGCAATACATATGTGGCACATAACTCTCGCTATCCTTGAGTTGTTGGATAATAATTTGATTTTTATCGATATTTTTTTCGCCCATGGTATAGCTCCTTTGCCTTGAATTATTGTTTATTAACAGGCGAACAACCCTGAAATTAGTTACTTAATATTTTCGAGAAATAAACAGGGGCCGCCAAAAACGACGGCCCCGAGTCGTTGAAGATACATGCACTAGCGAAGACTAATCCTGAGATTCCATATCTTCCGTTACCTCGTTTTCTTCTTCATCAGGGCATTGCAAATCCTCTGAGATTTTCATGATTCGATCGTATGGCATGGCCAGCCAGCTTTCCACCTGTGCGGCTCCGTGCGATCGAGCCAGCAGCGAAACCTTCGCCGCCGATTCTTCATCCGGTGCTTCATAGACATGCATCGAATCCCAGTAGCCCATCAGCGCGTAGTGCAATTTGAAACGGATATTAGGGCATTTTTCGCGGACATCTTTCAACCAGTTGTTACTCGTACGAGCGCGATCGGAATGTTTGGCGCCGATTTCAACGACACTGGCATCATGCGAGGCCAGCTTTGTCAGCAGAACAAAAGTTCTCATCGAACACCTCCCGTGATCGTTTTTTACTCCTGATGCCGGTCGTGCTGTATTGTTTTATCGATCCGGCTTTTGCGAAATCAGCGGATCAGTATCTTCATAAGTAATATAATAGAAATCGATACAATTTGAAAGAAAATTCGATTATCCTGTTGAACTGTAAGGCTTTACCCTTAGTCGGATAAAGCCCGAAATGTCGTTTTATATCGGTTCGATCCGGTTTAATCTCCTGAACCAGAAAATCGCCAGAAGGATGGTTAAAATTATGGCCACAATCGCTCCCGGCATCGCCGCCGGGTACGCCGCAAATATGGCCTTTTTTAGCTCAGTCAAAATAATCATACCGGCCACCGTTGGTGCAAGCAGGGCGATGTGATGGCGGAATACAAAAATGTACGCCAGAAGCAAAATTATTCCATACACGACTCCGTACAGCAGTAAAAATCCGAGACTGTCAGATGTTGACCCGCCCAGGAAGATAATTACCAGAATAAATAACAGACCGTACATCAATTTCCTTTTACTCCAGCCGGCACTGAATTTATCCAGAGCGGTGAATATAAGCATTAGCAGAACTGTACGGACTATGAATCCGGTCAGCGGTGCAATTGAGGTCGATATAAAAGGCATTAAACTGGCGGCATTTTCATAACTGGCCCAGGTCGGCTCCAGCGACGGTTCGAATATCATCGATAAAAAGGTTAACAGCGCCGAGATCAGAAATCCGAGGAAAAATCCGCCCGGTAATGACAGAGCGCCGGTTAATTGCGCCTGTATTTTTCGCCATTTATCTACAAATCCGTTAACGACCGCGACACCACCGGAAATAAAAATGAGCCCGATGATTGAAACGGCGATGGAAATCAACATCTGGTGCGAATATGGCTGGGCGGTGGTGAAATTACTTTTTATGCAGGGCCAGCCAAGTATACCTTTCACCGATAGTAAAACAAACATTAGTCCAAAAAAGATTAAAAATGTACGGCCGGAGAACTTCCCGCGACTCAGGCTGACCAGAGCACCGACGATTCCGGCGAAATAAATAAGAATAGTGATAATGCTTCCGAGAATCGATAAAATCCTGATATTATTACTATTATTCCGCTCCTGTCGCTCCCAATCTTCGGGGATATGAATAAATCGGAAATCATCGACAACTTCATTCCCTGCAATCTCAATTAAGATACGCGCCTCACCCTGCTCCAGCTTATAATTGATAGTATCGGCAAATATGAAGACCCAGTCGGTGCGTTCGGGCAATTTGGACGGTGAGGCCGAAATTGCCTTGAGGACATAGGGATTCCATTTATATTTTTCTATAAGAACATTATAAGCCATTTGGCGCGCCTCATCTTCAGCCAGAGTCACCCCGGCGCGTGCCTCGGGAAGTTTATGATGAAACCGCTGTATTTCGCCCTCACCGGCGAAGAATAACTGGTACTCCTCGGCCCGCTCGGCTACATCACCTTCAAACTGGACAAATCGGATATGCCACTCGGGCGGCGCCATATATTCGCCAATGAGCGATTGGTACATCTCCTCACCACCTTCCTGCCAGATAAATTTGTCGCTCTGGTCTAGAGGAGTGTCGATACAGCTCAGTTTTTCAAACTTTTCAGATACTTCAATATTGCGATCGGATAAAACTTTTTCCGCTGCCTGCTCGGCTTCGGTTCGGCTCATTGATAATGTCGGCGCGTAATTATTAAATTCCACGAATACAAACCATAACGCCAGGCATATCAGTCCGGCCGCAATAATTATTTGTAGTGTCTTGCCGCTTATTGGCTTTGGTTTTTCCGGCTGTGGTTCGACCGTTGGTTTGTCCGGTTTTATTTCTGGCTGCCAGCTTTTATTGTAGTGGATCGGTTGCAGAACGTTCCATTTCCCGGCGCGGATTCTCGACCAGATAATGACCAGGACTGGAACCAGAGTCAATATTATAATCATCATTTGATCAACCCAGATTCCGGGTGAAGAGGCGGAAAAAATCGGTATTGCAAACCAGACAACATCAAAGACAAAATGTAGGATAATAGATGGCAGCAGACCGTAGAACAGGTATATCAGGCCGAATCCGATCGATGGAATTATCAGTTCCACTACTCGGGCATAAGACGGCTGATTTGGGTAATTGGCATGCCCCGAGCCGAATATAAGCGCCTGAATAATAAAGGCGCCGATTATCCAGTATCGTTCCCCGCCCAGCTTTCGACCGATTAGCGCGGCTCCAGCGATCGGTACTGCGCGGAAGAGACATTCCTCCATAAAGCCGGCCTGAAGTGATATGGCGATTGAGTTTAACCATGGGAAATAAGTGGCTAGGGTATCCGGTTCGAATAAGGCGCCCGATGGGCTCCACCAGCCAAGAACTTCGGTGGCGAAAAAATAAAGGGCTATATCAAAGGCAAAAAAGATGGTGACCAGCAAATACCCGCTGACGGTTCGTGCAGCGACGGGAGTAGAGGCGGCCACCTCCGGCGACCATAATTTCCAGAAACGGATATGATTGGGGAATGCTTTGCGAGTCAGACTTTCGGCGGTCATGAAGGCCAGCGTATAAAAGAGACCGGCTCCGATAAAAAGCAAAAGCAGTTGCACCACCTGTTGAATTAAAAATCCCTGAGCCGAGACAGCGGTGTCATAATTCATCCAGGCTAAAGGCCATTGGTTAATACCGTTAGCCACCTGCAAGAAAGCAATAAAGAGGCCCCAGAAAAGTGGTTGTTTCCAGATCACCCAGCGTTGACGAAGCAGGAAAAAGAGCCCGATAACAAAACCGCCCAGACCATATAAAATGGCCATGGCTATGACAGAAATCGTCGCGATTGAATCGTTGGCCGAGCGCATTTCGGTGAATCGGCGCGAAAAGGCCTCCGGGATATCGACAAAATGTTTTAATTCGGTTAAGCGGTCGCCGCCGACTTTCAGGCGAAGACGATAATGTGTTTCACCTATTTTCGGTTCGGAACGTTCGTACACTAAAGTATGGTCTATCCGTCCGCCCGGCCTCAGTTCTTGCGATTGTTCGACCAGTTCATAAGCCGACAGGTCGATTTGCCACTCGTCAGTAGCGGCTAATTCGGCAATTATTTTTGCCGAATCGGCATTTATGGCCGCTCCCGGTTCATCTTCTGACAGCATCTCGGTGAAGCCGTAGGGTTTGCCTTCGGGAGTAAATCTGATTTCGGTTTCATTGGTTTCATTTTCGAGAAAATGACGGACTCGCCAGCTATAAGGGGAGTACATACTATCGACCAGCATAGCCCGAAAAGTTTCGACTCCGCCCGCTTCAAGTTCGACAAAGTACTGTGTTTCATTATCAAGTTGAAATGAAGCGGCCTGTCGAAAACCGGCCGGCCCCCAGTTATATTGATTGGCTAACTCTGCAGCGGAGTTCAATGCGGTGATCCGATCCATTTTTAAATCAAGGGAAACGATTTTGGGAAATATTCAATGGTAAAAAAGAGACAAGCGACTGAAATAATTACGAAAATAGCCCACACTATTATTTTTTTTGACACATTACACCTGCCGGATTGTTTTGATTCCTGTTTTTGTCGTGCACTATACGACACATCCAATTTATGATTAGTTTTGTTCAACTTTCTCTTTTTTAATCCATTTGTCAATATTGAACTTTTTCCCGGGTTCAGGTCAAACGGTTTTTATGAACAATTATGTTCTTAATTGTTGATTTTATTGCTCTTATAAATTTTATTATTAAGTTAGTTTTGCTGGATAATAATTGTTCTAATTAAATCAGGTCTTGCAAGGAGGTAATTATGAGGCCAAAAAACCAATGGGTGCTGATCGTTTTGGGCTTAATCGCGGTGCTTATCTGGATGATACCCGGATGCAGTGATGATGATGAAGTGATTACCGATAACGGGGGAGATGCCGATTGTGACAGCGCGGCGGCTTTAATTGTCATTGCCAACGATTCGTTAGCAAGTCAAATGGACGACGTTATCAATGTCACACTTGATAATCCCGACTCTTCTTTTCGGCCCCGGGAAGTCGATTTCAGTGGCCTAAATGAATTGTATGAACAGGCAGTGACGCTTTGTCCGACCAATCCTGATGCTCAATTTGGTTCAGCGTTTACCGGCTTGATGATTTATCTGGCTGATACTGCTTTAAATAACTTGATTGACAGGATCAAATATGCTGCCGATACTATCAGTTACGGCTCAAAAGTGGCGCCGCCGCTTAAGATGTTTCCGACTATCGTTGACGGGCGCAAGTTAACACCCGATGGGATTCCGATGACAGCAAACGGATTTGTCGATATTTTGCCCTCCCTTGTTTCTCTTGATTTTGCGATAATGGATGCTGCTCCAGACGATCCTCAAATCAGCGAGATACAGGACCATTTTGAAAGCCAGCTATTGCCCAAAATCGCCAATGCCAGAATTCGGCTGGCCAACATTCTAAATGACGCCAATTATACTTTTGTTATCACGCCCGAGATGCAGGGTAACAGCGGGGCCGATTCGATCGTTATCGATCGGACCGATTTTTCGGTCTTTCTAGCGGTAGCGTACGCTGCTGAAGCGGCAATTCATATTTTCCTGGCGCGCGATTTGGATATATATCCATATAGTATTGCCTCGGTCGAGACGGCGCTTAACAGCGGTTCGAGTTTCCTTAATTTAAGACCGGGTAATCATATGGACAGCGCTAAAGTTAAAATTTTGGCGGCGAAAGATGCGGTAATAAACGCTATTGACTATCTTATTGCGGAGATTGGTACCGATCAAAGTTATGACCTGATCGAAATCCCCAGTGGTGGATTGGCCGATCTTAACGAGGCCAATGATACTATAGATTATTATTTCACTTACTTTGATGCTCCAAAAGATCTTGATATTATCTGGACCGATCATTGGATTTGGATTGACGATCCTTACGGCGGACATTCGGAGGCGGTCAAGGAAACCCTTTCCGTCAATGTTGATATCAGCCAGTTTTTTGACAATCCGATGAATAACCCTAAAAATTTCCTGCCCGGATATACAGTCAGTCTGACTGATCTTGACAGCCTAATGGGAGCCTGTTATGAATGGACTGATGATACATTTGAAACCTGGGATTGGCCGGATCCGACCTTTAACGGACTTTTGCCCAATATGACTGATGCCATGTTGAGAGAACATTTATTGGACGATGGCTCTTCATGGATAAAGTCGGATTGTGATACGGTTGATATAGATTAATATTATGGGTGATTAATTTGAATCAACTTTGGAGATATGTTTTTAATATGGTACAACCGGTTTTGAAAAGCCGGTTGTACCAAACGGTATTATTAATCACCGTCGGTCTGATATTATTTCTTTTTGATTACGGACAGGCCGGTGTTGGTTATAGTACGGTCGGTTATCGAACGACCACCGTATATTCAAATGGCCCGTCGGATCAATGGACTATGTCCGATTCCTATACCGGCGCGCGATTATCGACCGATATATTGGGCTTGTCGGTCGGTCTGAATATGATTTATTCCCGACCTCAGGGCGATATTCGGTGGGGATATAATGAGAATAATCGGACGGCCGTCCCATCCGGTTTTTCCGGGCAAAAATTGATCGGAAGGATAAATTTTAGGGAACCATATTTCAAGACTGATCTTTCATTTATGACCAAAAACCGGAAGATATCTTCATCGTTCGGTTGGCAATATAAGGGTAATAATCGAGATGGCCTGTCGGTAGCGGTTTGGCTTCAGCCTTTAAATTTGCTGGGCGGCGGTTTGAGACTTGAACGTTCTTATCCGTTACCGAAGTCCAGTGAGTTGTACTATCTGTATGAGAATTCCGACGGTTCGGTCGGTAAAGAAGGGGGTGAAATAGACTGGGCCGCGCCGGCCAAATCGATTGAATACAAAATAAGACTTCAGTTAATGGAGCGGCTGTTTGTCGAGTCGATTATTCGAGAGTCAAGTTTCGAGCCGGATACGACAAATAAAGCGTTAAATGATTATATGTATCAGGGCCGTCTGGATGGACTGTTTTATGATGGTTGCATAAAGGCAAAGTACAGAATTAACTCATATTGTTCAGCAGGTTTCAAATATCGGCAGACAGGGATTCATTCTACATTAAAAGTTTATGAAAACGGGCGTAAGTTCGCCAATTTTGGGGTAGTTCGAGCTGATGTCGAATTGTGGAGTGGTGAAGTCAGATACCACAAATCATATTTGAAATTTGCAATAGGCGACGCCAATGGTGATCTGAAAGGCAATGTTGATGCCTGGCCGTTTGTTGACGGGCTATTGATATTTTTAGGCGAAAAGAGGCATTTTATCGGGCGGGCCGATGTCGACTGGAAACTGACGACCGTTGGCAGTCGGATAATAAATAACAGTTGGCTGGATTTTAATATTGTTTCGAATTATCTCAATATTAATCCTGCTCTTCGCTATGTAACATGGAGGCCTCAATATTGGGGAATGGGGTATGATGATCTAAGGAGCACCAGGTTAGATATTATCAGGGCCGATCTTTTGCAATTGGTGCTTCAGCCGACCTTAAAATTCGGTCGTTGGGCGATAGATATTAATATCTCTCAATGGATACCTGTTTTGGTTAGGGAGTCAAACAAAAGCGGATCGGCGGAAGGCTCTTCAGGTGAAGCGCCCGATAGTACTGCTTCTGAAAATGACTCAAATGATGTTTGGGGCGGCTTTAACGCCGGTTTTACTCTCCGCGCTCGATTCTGATTTACAGCCCGAAGAATTTATGAACAGCCTGACTGCTTATCAAAGTTGCGGATCATCATACCGAAAGCCGGTTTCATATTTTGTCTGGCATAAAAACTTTCCAGCTCTTTGTCACACATCAGGTCAATCATGTACAGATCTTTTAGTTTTTTCAGCATGAGTCGCATAAGTTCTTTGCCGATACCGCGTTTCTGATAATCGGGAATCACTTCCAAAAGTGGAATATAGGCGGCGAGTGTAAAATCGCTTATCGCATTTATAAAGCCAATTACCTGACCGGTTTCCGAGTTAATCGCCAGAACAATATAAGCGCTTTTCTGTAAAATTTGCAACAGAGTCTCAGCCGAAGGCGGCTTAGGCCAGCCGATAAAAAAGCCGGTCAAATTTCCCGCTTCAATATTATCAAGCGAATCTATGTATTTAATCATCTTTTAATCAAAATACAAATTAATGCTTTTTTATCCAGTCGGCGATCAAGTCAACGACTTCCTCTTCGACATATTTCTGCTCGTAATATTCGCGTGGTGTCCGAGTCCCGTCGCTGGTTATAAAGAGATGGTTCAAATCGGGATAGCTTTTAAATGTAACATTATCGAATGATTCCAGCGATTCTTTCCAGAGCCTAAAATCGGCCATAGTCGACTGAAAATCCTGTTCACCTTGAAGGATCAGCATCGGACGATTTAATTTGGTCGCAGCTTTGGCCGGTTCATAACCGCGAAGATCGAGCCAATAGGATGCCGGCAGGCCGTACGGTAAGTCGGTAGTGTCAGCCTCAATGGAAAGATTGGGATTTTTTACGTTTTGAATCTTGGCTTCAAGTTGTTCCAGTGCTGCACTGTCCTTGGCAGTAGCCGTATCTTTGACCGATAAGAGATGTCTCAACTGCTCGATAATCATATCTTCCATAGGTCGGGCCGCCCCCGCTAAGACAATAAAACCGGCGATATCTTTATCCTCCATTCCGATCCGAGGTATCATCATCCCGCCCAGCGAATGCCCGAGGACAAATATTCTTTGGTCGTCGATATTATCGATTTCCCGCAATTTCGCCACAGCAAGCAGGGCGTCTTCAACGGTTTCCTGTCGGACAGTAATACTTTTAATTGCCGCGGCGATTCGGGCGCCATGTTCGCGCGTCCGTTTTTCATAACGAAAAACGGCAATTCCCTGCGAGGCCAGGCCCCAGGCAATATCCCGAAATGGCTTATTGGGGCCGATTGACTCATTGCGGTCCTGTGGTCCGGAACCATGTACCAGCACCACCGCCGGAAACGGGCCGCCTTTTTTAGGAATCGACAGCGTCGCGGGCAGTAACCAATTTTCATCACCAAAAGTTAATTCCTGCTCTTCGAACAGGTCACGATTGACATATCCGGGCGGATCAAAATCGTGCGGCGTTTCGCTTGGCCGGAAAAACAGCCCAGCCACTCGCTGCTGCTCGTCATATACGACTCGAACATCCATAGTAAACTTAAGAAAACGAAGAGTAACCGAGACAACATCATGCTGATCAGCTTTTTCGATTTTGGTCCCCAGATGTTTACTAAACGGGCCGACCGCATCCGCTATTTCGAGCCAGGTCGCTTTTAGTTTTTCGAGCGGCAACTGCTCGGTCATGGTACTGTCAAATTGTGAAAAGGCTTCTTCAAACTTCTGCTCGATAAGCAGATCGGTAAATCGGGTGGCGGCAATTGATAACGGGTTTTCGTCTATTTTTTTATCCTGGTCATTTTTGCCGCATGAAATGATATAAATCATTATAATAATTATAGCCGGTATCAGATATAGTTTTTTCATTTTGTGATCCTTATTAAATAATCACTCGTTTATATTATTGTTGTTTAGGGACAATATCGATTTAAAACAGTTCAGTCAAGATAGTAATTATATGATTATATTAATGATTTTGCCGAAAATCGGTTGCCAGCCTTTGTCATTGGCCTTGCTTTAACAAAAATATCCTATAAATTATGAAATAATGACGTAAAACATATTGGATAATGATGAAAAAAACAGACACCTTTGCAGCAATAATCATTTTTTTAGTATTCCTGACTTTCTCCGGCTGTTCTGATGATGAGTTAAATGTTGTCAGCAATCCGGCTTATTCTCAGATTGCAGTCATCTGGGTCGAATACTGCAGTTGCGGTCCGGGCGGAAGCGCGCTTGGCAAGGCGGTGGGACAACTTCAGGCACAACCGATACCGCAGTTTGAATCTTTTAAACTTAAATTCGGAAATGACAGCGGGACCTATAATGACTGGGAACCGTGGGATGAGGAATTCGGGCTGTATCGTTTCGGCACCGAAAACGGAATCGCCGCGACCGATTATTCGGTGGTGATAACCGAAGTCGCCACTTCGTTGGGCACAATTCAGGGTCAGGTCGATTTGCCTGGCGCGGTTGATACGATAATTGTCGACCGGGATAGTATAGATGTCGGAGAGGCTTTCGAATTTTCATGGACAGACGCCGGGGCCGATTTTTATGCGGTGCATTGTAGCTATACCTATCGCAATTCTTCGGGATCGCTCGGTTCGATCAGCATTGACAGTTTTACCGTGACCAATTCGCTTTTACTTGATAGTACATTTTTTGCATATAACGGCGAATTGCTTATTCGGCCGATTGAGCCGACCAACGGCCCGGTTCCGGATAATGGGAGTCCGGGGAATATGAGCGGCGCCGGCGCCGGTTATCTGTACTATAAAAACATGCGGGGAACCGGCGGGAGTAAAATCATTGTCGTCGGCACCAACTGGCATTGAGATTCCTATCGTCGGCAGTTTAGGCGGCTGAACTCATATATTTTCGCGGGTTCTTCAGAATAGATAAAAACTTTGATTGACAATGGAATCAGAGTCGTCGTATATTTCTTTAAACCACAAATCTGGAGAGCTGATGGAACAACTGTTACAAGGCAATATCGATCGTTTCATTCTTCCCGAGATATTTCAACTGATCGCCAACAGTCGAAAGAGTGGCACGCTCGGGATTCAGAAAGACGACGATATCGTAATGATTTATTTTGATAAAGGCCAGATAGTATACGGCTATGGACCGCGCAAGACTTATCATGTTGGACAGCTTTTAAAGGAGCGTGGAAGGATAACCGCCGAGCAATTGGAGGAGGCGGTCAGGGAACAATCGCATGAGGCTTCGTCAAAAAGACTGGGGCAGATTCTCATGCAGAAAAATTATATCGATCGTTCCGATCTGGAGAAGGTCGTCAGCGAGCAGGTCGAGGAGTTGATTTATTCGATTCTTTCATGGGAAGGCGGCAGTTTTAAATTCTATGAGAATCAATATCCGACTCAGGAAGAGATTAAAGTCAATATCTCGGTTGAAAATGCTATCCTCGAGGGCTGTCGCCGGATAGATGAGATCAATCGTTCGAAGGAAGTCCTGCCTGAATTAGATACTATTATGACCATTGCCCCGTCCCCGACCGAACGGCGCACCGATATTTCGCTTCAATCCGAAGAATGGAATCTTCTCGGTCTGGTAAACGGACAGCGGAGTATCAGGGAAATTGTCGAGATAAGCAATCTGAGTGAGGCGGACACGCTGCAAAAACTGGCGACTCTTAAGCTGGCCGGATTAATAGCCGGGGCGGGCAAAAAGGGCGAGGAAGAGAATGATCGTCTGGCAGTGATGGTGGACCGAGTCAGTCGTTTGCTCGAGGAATATCTGACGCAGAAACCAAAGACGATGGAAAATGACAAAACGACGGTACATAATCTTGAAACAGTATTAAATCCCCGCCTGGCCGATATTGAGATGGCTGATGAATCAACGGGGGAAAATAATTGAGCCGACTTGAAGTTTTACATAATCTGGAATCGACTCTCGAAGATTTTCTGCAGAGAGCGGTGGGTACGCATCGCGGGACCGAAGAGACAATCGAGACGATAAAACAGCTTGATGAAATAACACAGCTTTCTTTAAAAGGCCGAACCGTGACAAATCAATTGGGTGACTGGCTGGCTAAAAATAAGGCCTTGTTGCAGTTCAATCGATTGAGTAAATCTCATGGGATGGCGGTCGCGAATCTTCTGGGTGATATCAAAACCGGTCTTGATATCAATGATCCGGCCTCCAAAAAACTGGCTGATGAAATCGATCGCTGGCGCGAATTAGGTGTAATTCCAAAAAGAAAACTGGTTTTAAGACGGCCTGCCGAGGATTCAAAAAAAGATCTCACCAGCGATTTTAATATTCTCTTAAAGGATGAGATGGAGTATTTGGCTTTCAGCCTGAGTCGCGGCGATCATCTGCTTATGGTTCTTGAAGATATGCTGGATTCGGCGGCGGCCGGCGATAATCCGTTGTTTTTGCACATGGCCGGCTCAATCATATATTATTTAAAGACAAAGGGTTACAAGGTGGGGCCATTTGTTAAAAGGCTAAAAAATATTGAAAACAGCAAACAGGTCACCAATGAATAGGCTAAAACCGGAATCGGCGCATCTAGAGGCGCTGGATGCTCTCAAACGAAAAGATTACAGTGCCGCTTCATCTTTTTTCAAAATGTCCGAAAATCAGTTTGCGGACAGGCTCGATTTCCGTATATTAAACGAAGTGACGGATTTGCTTTTGGCCGTCAAAGAAGAGATTGCGGAGATTGAAAAAGAAGAGTTTATCGTAGAGGAGATTTATAACAATGGCCAAAAAACAGAGCTTCTCTGATAAAGCCTCAAAGAAAAAGCATTCAGACATATGCCCGGTTTGTGAGTCGGAAATCAGTTATGTCAAATATGCCAAGGCTGAACGTTCAGGCAAAAACTGGAAATTCAAAACGATGAATGTTGGCGTCTGTAAATGCAACCATTCTGAAATTTATGGATGATTAGAGGTTTTTTGACTTTAATGCCCCGATAAGTCGGGGTATTTTTTTGAGAATTTGAAAATGCAGCACCTGCTTGAAAAAAAGCTCTTTCCTTTTGTCATGAAACCGGGGCGCTATATCGGAGGCGAACCGGGACAGATTATCAAGCCGGAAGAAAACAGGTTTAAAACGGCAATTGGCTATCCCGATATGTATGAAGTCGGGATGTCATATTTCGGGCTGCAAATCCTATATAATCTTATTAACCAGGATGATCGTTTTCTCTGCGAGCGGTTCTTTGCGCCGGATCGCGATGCCGAGGAGATTCTGCGTCGTGAAAAAATCCCCCTGTTTTCCCTCGAATCATTTCGACCGCTAAAGGATTTTGATCTGCTGGGATTTACTCTCGCCTATGAGATGGTTTATACTAATGTGCTAAATATTCTTGATCTTGCCGGCGTGCCATTACAATCGGCTGAACGAAAAGACAATGATCCGCTTATCGTTGCCGGCGGGCCGGTGGTTCATAATCCGGAACCGATGGCTCAGTTTTTTGACTTTTTCTTTATCGGTGAAGTGGAGGAGTCCATTATCCGGCTTATGGAAATACTCAATGGGAATAAACCACAGTCCCGCTTTGACCGATTAAAAGAGCTGGTGAGCGAAATTCCGTCGGTTTATGTACCTCAGTTTTATGATGCGGCGACAAAAGAACCGCTTTATGACTTCGCGCCGGCCAAAATTAAAAGCGCCCGAAGTCAACCGCTAAGACCCGAATATTTTCCGGAAAAACCGATTGTTCCTTTGATTGAGACGGTACATGATCGTCTGACGGTGGAAATCATGCGCGGTTGTCCGCGAGGATGCCGTTTTTGTCAGGCCGGATCCATATACAAACCGGTGCGGCTGCGGACGCAGGAAGATATAATCTCCCAGATTGAAAAACAGCTTGCTTTTACCGGATATGATGAAGTGTCGCTGCTGTCGTTATCGTCATCCGATTATCCGGATATTATCCCGTTGACTATCCATCTTTCGCGGTCTCTTCAGGGCCAGAAAATCGCCCTGTCATTACCGTCGCTCCGTCCCGACACTTTCAGCCGAGAGTTGGCTGAAGCGGTTAAAACAACGCGAAAAACCGGTCTGACATTTGCCCCGGAGGCGGGTAGTGAACGTTTGCGCCAATTAATCCGGAAAGATATCACCGCCGAGGAACTGTATGAAACGGTCCAGCTTGTTTTTGAAAGCGGCTGGCATCTCATTAAACTATATTTTATGATCGGCTTGCCAACCGAAACCGACGAAGATATCGACAGTATTGCTCAGATGATAAAAAATGTCGTCGATATTGGTCGCCGCAGTAATGGGAAAAATATAATCAATGTGGCGATTTCGCCGTTTTCACCAAAATCGCATACGCCTTTCCAGTGGGATGAACAGGTTTCTCCCGATGAAGTACGGCGCAAAAATGATTATATCAGGAAAAATATACGCCACTCTCATGTAAACATAAAACTGCGCGATCCGAATCTTTCATTTTTGGAGGGAGTTATTGGTCGCGGCGATCGTGAACTTGCGGCCGTTATTGAAAAAGCCTTTAAAATGGGGGCAAGATTTGACGGCTGGTCGGAAAATTTTGATTTTGATCTCTGGGTAAAAGCGTTTGCATTCATTGATATTGATCCTTATGATCTCTTGCGGGGAAAATCATTCACGGCTCGTCTGCCCTGGTCGCATATTGAACTGACCCAATCGGCTGAATATCTTCAAAAAGAAAGAACACGAACGTCCGTCGAATCAAAAGATGTCAAAAAAAAGCCGGATAATAAGATTCTTACCGAAACAACCGACCCAATAGATAACTTCGGATTTGGCCGATCCCGTAAAAAGATGGCCTCACGGTCGGTAACGGTGCCGACCAAAAATAAGGTAAGAATAAGATGGGGATGTCGGGGACGGGTCGCTTATCTGTCACATCTGGATAATGCCCGGGTTTTTGAACGGGCGATTCGTCGCTGTGGACTGCCGGTCGAATATTCACAGGGATTCCATCCACATATGAAACTATCTTTCGGGCCACCTCTGCAACTGGGTTATTCATCGGAAGCGGAATATTTTGATATCCGGCTGGAAAGACCGTTTGAACCCTCAATGGCCGAAGATTTAAATAAAGCTTTGCCGGATGGCTATTTTATTATTAAAGCGGCGCCGGTGGTGGATGGCAAAGCCTCTCTTTCATCGAAATTGAATCGGGCGGTTTATCAGGTTGAAATTGAAAATATAGCTGACTGCTCGCAATTAATCGATAGCTTTATGGCGAAAGATTCTGTCGAGTTTAAACGGCCGGCTAAAGAGAATGTGAAAATTATCGATATCAGGCCGGTGGTATATGCCCTCGAATATCGCCCTCAAAATACAGAATCGGGTTTAAAAGACTATATATATATGGAGCTCGGTGTCGGTACGGCCGGTTATGCCCGCCCGACCGAAGTAATTATGGCGGCAGATATAGCCGATGAGACTATTATCCCGGCACTGAAGATTCATCGTCTGGATTTGTTGAGTATTGATGATAAGGGGCGGCGATTGACGCCGATGGAATATTAGAATGATATCGGGTAAGGGTAAAAAGAAATTTGATCCGGCGCGGGCGGCGGTAGTCGAAATATTGCTGCTGGTTGAAAGTAGTCGTATAACTGCTGAAGAAGCGATACATCAAATTATCGAAAGTTATCAGTTCAGCGATCTGGATAAGCGATTTATTCGTCAATTGGCCAATGGCATTATCAAGATGAAACGCCGACTGGATCATGATTTTAAATTCTATTTAACCAAGCCGTCCGAAAAGTTGTCGCCCCGCTTGATAAATATTTTGAGACTTGGCTTTTTTCAGCTTTTTTTTACCGATCGTATTCCGGCTGCCGCGGCGGTTTCGGAATCGGTTGATCTGGCGCATGTCTTTTGCGACGAACCGCGCGCGCGGATGGTTAATGCGGTTCTGCGGACAGCGATTAGAAATCCGGAGCGGATTGTTTTTATCAACAAGGAAGAGGATCCGGTCCGTTACCTGGCCGATTATTATTCATACCCTGACTGGTTTGTATCATATTGCCTCAACGAATTTAAATTCGATTTAACACGCGCTTATCTGGGGAATATGAATCTTCCGCCGCGAATCAGTTTCAGGGTCAACAGTCTCAAGGCCAATCCGGAAGAAATCGCGGCCGAGCTTGATAAGGCGAAGATAAAATATTCCAACGGCCTTTATCTGCCGGAATTTTTCCATCTTGAGGAGGGCGGTTTCCCAATTGAGAATAGCCTGATTTCGGACGGGAAAATTTACATACAGGATGAATCGGCCGGTATGGCGGTCAGGCTGCTAAATCCCAAGCCGGGTATAAATGTCCTTGATTTTGCGGCCGCACCGGGCGGTAAGGCGACTTTTGCCGCGGCGAGAATGCGCAATAAGGGGATGGTAACGGCGGTTGATAAATCCCGTCCGCGACTGGAGTTAATGATTGAAAACAGCAAAAGGCTGGGGGTGAAAATTATCAATCCGGTTTTGGCCGACAATAAGGAATTTAAAGCCGAACCGTTTGAACGGGTTATACTTGATGTCCCCTGTACTGGTTGGGGCAATGCCCGCAAACATTCCGATCTGCGCTGGACCAAACAGTTTGAAGATATCGATAAATTGGCCCGTCTGCAGGCCAACATGATTGATAAAGCATCACTTATGGTGATGCCGGGGGGGATTTTGGTTTATTCTACCTGTACCGTAATCAGAAGAGAGAATGACGACATAGTCGAGGAATTCCTGATACGCCATCCTGAGTTTATGCTGGAATCGGCCAGGACTTATTTCCCCGATGATGTGGTCTCCGAGCGAGGTTTTATAAAAACCTATCCCGATAAATTAAACTTATCCGGTGCTTTTTCCGCAAGGATGAAGAAAAAGCCGTTATCCAAAAAAATCAAAAAAAGTTGATGACCTAAGGACTATAAATTTGTAACATCTTATATGTCTGATAAATCTTCAACTTTTTGGTCACGAATCAGAATATATTATGATTCATTTTTGCCGGCGAAAAGCCGTCGCCGCAAAGTAATAAATTATTTAATTATTCCCTTCTTTATTCTATTGATAGTCTTTCTCTTTTTTGATTCTCTGCTTATGCCCTGGATAACGCGGCATGGTAACGAGTTTGAATTACCGAGTGTTGTCGGTTACGAAATTGCCGGAGCGACCGAGATGCTGGAGCTGATTAATCTGAAAATCGAAGTGACATCCGAGGAGTATCATGCCGATAAGCCGACCGGGACAGTTTTGTCCCAATATCCGGCGGCCGGCACGATGGTCAAATCGGGTCGGATAATCAAAGTAGTGACTTCGATCGGACAAAAATTTATCCCGGTTCCACCCCTGGCTGGTTTTTCCGTTCGCCAGGCGAAATTAAATATCGAAGCGGCCGAGCTGTCGCTTGGTGATGTGGTCTGGACCTTTTCCGACTCGCTTCCGGAACGGGTGGTTGTTTTTTCCTACCCGGCGTCGGGATCCGAAATCCCGATCGGGTCACCGGTCAATTTGATGGTTAACCGCGGTTCGCTATCGGGTATTGTATTTATGCCGCGTCTGGTTGGCCGCTCGCTCGAAGAAGCGGTGACAATACTGGATGATATTGGTTTGAAGGTCGGGCTAATTTCGGAAGTGAGAGATGAAAACTATTTACCGCAAACAGTGTTGGAGCAATCGGTTGAGGTTGCCACCGAACTTGAAATCGGCGAAGAGATCGATCTCATGGTTTCGACAACTGAGTAGTTGAATATGGCGAAGAGGCTGATTTAAAAGGTCTTGGATAGCCGGCATTGGCTTTAATAAATCTAATAAATTTTTTATTTCTT
>CAZJLX010000004.1:0-5618 GCA_964546545.1 uncultured Ignavibacteriaceae bacterium
TTTCTGGAAAATTATTTATATGATACGCTGGGAAATATAAAAGCTGATATGGTTAAAACAAAGGGTGGCGTGGAGATGGGATTGCAGGGCGTATATATACCTTTGCTTTTTAATCTGGATATTTTCTATCAGACTTTTGATGTTGATTATTTCGACAGCCTTAGTCATCAGCAAAGTATAAAACATTTCGGGGGCAATTTGTCGGCATCGTATGATCTGTTACCCCTTATCAAATATATTACTCCGACAGTCGGGGTTGGAATTCAGATCTCCGCGCTCTATCTGGACAGTCTGTTGGGCAAAAGCAGTGCAACCACTACCTCGACCTATTGGACGGCCGGTTGCATGATAAATTTTCCCCTGAAAAAAAGCCAGAATAATTCTCCGAACCGGATCGTTCTCGGAGTTGAATACAAAGAAGCGTTCGGTTCCGCATCAGAACGCTGGAATCAATCATTCGTATATGCTGGTCTGGCCTGGTCGCTGTCGAAAAAAAATAAAAGGAAATAGGGACAATAACCGGGATGCATATAATGATTGTTTGTAAAGAATAAAGATATCATAACAAGCCGGGGAATAAGAGGGTTGTGCGATGAGAAGAATATTTGTTTCAACGATTTTTCTGATAACTGTCATGTTTTCGCTGACCTATGGTATAAGTAAAACCAATATTATAAACTCCGGCGATTATTACTACGGAACCGGCCTATCATACGATTTCGGAGAGGCCAAAGATCAAGCCCTGAAAGAACTGACCGAGCAGATTGCGGTGCGGATAGCGTCATCCTTTGAAACCAAAGTAATGGAGACGACTGAAAATATAAGCAAAAGCGTGCAATCGATTATCAGAACACACAGCACCGCCACCCTGCAGAATGTCCTGACAATCAGCCAGCAGACTTCCGACGGGCAAATAGAAGTATTCTGCTATCTTGAAAAATCAAAGGTCAACGAGATTTTCAGCAGGCGTAAAAAGCTTATAGCCGGAATGGTGAATAAATCCGAGCAGTTAATTCGCGAGCGAAATATCGCCTTTGCTTTGAAAAATTTATACTTCGCATCGATTCTGCTTAATTCTCTCCCCGACCAGAATGTATATTATGAGGGCGTCAATTATTCTATCGAAATCCCCGCGAGAATAAATAATATAATCCTGGATATCAGCCTGGATTTTGACAAAGACAGATTCTTAAGCGAAAAGGAACGTGAAATCACATTGAAGGTCAATTACGACAACCGACCGATTTCGCTTCTGGATTTTAATTTTTGGGATGGTAGTAACCAGGTCTCAGTCCAGGCGCGTGACGGATTGGCAACATTTTGTCTGCTTGGCGCCAGTGTCAAATTCGATAAGCTGAAAACCAATATCAAGTATGCGTACTATGAAAGCCGCCACGAGTATAGTGTTGTCGCCGATCTCTGGCCGCTGGTGAACCGGCCTGATTTCAACGGCCAGATTGATGTACCCCTGGTTAAATCCGAGGCGATCCCCAAAAAACCGGTAATAGCAAAACAGTCGGAATTTAATATTGAACTGTCATGTGAGGATAAAAATGCACCGCTGGAATCGATTGCGCGGACGACGCAACAATTTTTGGGTCTAATCGAAAATGGTGACACATTACAAATATCAAAACAATATTCAGATGATACTTTTCTACAGAAGAAAGTGAAAGACTATATCAAATTCAATAAGGCCCGACCGCTCGATAATAATATACAGGCCAAGTTAAACAAAACCCGCGACGGCTGGGAACTGCGCCGAATCAGAATGCTTCATAATTATCCGTCTGTTCATAAAGAAACAACCGAGTATCTGGTGCTCGATTTTTCCGAAAACGGCAGGCTGGTCGATTTAAATTCCAGTATTTCTGATTACCTTTATCAGGAATTTGTCAAGGAATCCAAATTCGGCGATGACTGGGGTAACCGGCAGGAAATAATCAAGTTTCTTGAGAAATACCGCACCGCTTATCTTGTTCGGGATATTGAAACTGTCGACTTGATGTTTGCCGATGAAGCGTTGATAATAATCGGACGGATATTAAAAAGCAAACCGCTACCTAATGATATGGTCAAATATGAGAAATTGGGCAATCAGCCTGATGTGGAATATCTTCGTTTGAAAAAAAGCGATTATATCGCCCGACAGCAGCAGATATTCAAATCTCAGAAAGATATATTCCTCGATTTTGGTTCATTTGATATTATCAAGAAGAACAACGCCCCGAATATCTATGGTGTCGAGATGCGCCAGAGTTATGTCTCGACAACCTACGGTGATGAGGGTTATCTTTTTCTCCTGATAGATTTTAATGAACCTGATCCTCTGATTTATGTTCGTGCCTGGCAGCCAAATGCATGGAGCGAGGACGAATTAATCCGCACCGCAAATTTTAGGATTTATAAGTAGCATACGAATTTGTTTATAAAATATTATTTAGACGAAAATATTTGCCTCAGTTGACTGATACCGGACGAAAAAATCCAATAAAACAGGTTGACACAATTATTCAATTTTGTATATTTTATTAAGACATAATTACTTACAACCAGACCACTTTTTATACGTGGGACTGACTTTGAAGTTTTTAAATATTCAATATAATCAGGAGGATAGGATGAAGCTTTTGCTAACAAGTTTGTTCCTTTTGTTTGGCCTGTTTGCAACCGTATCGGCCGAACAAGTGACCATGGAGTATCTCTTTGAATATCCACAGGTTGAGAAAATCAATCTGGAGGGAGAGACTTTTGATCGAGTAGTCATGAAAAATGTCCCCAATTGCGGCAATTCCGGCCAACCGGCTCTGCCGGCGCGGGGTGCTCAGATACTTCTGCCTTTTGGAACTGATCTTTCAGATATTGAAATTATCCCGGGCGAGAGAGTTTCTCTTGGAAGTGGTTACTACATTGAACCGGTCGGCAAACCGGTGCCGTTATCATCCGATCCGGGCAAGACCGAACCTCCGACTCCTGATTTGGCCATATATAACTCTGATTCGCCATTTCCGGAAGCCCGATATGAGAAAATCAGTCTCAATGGATTTCGCGGGTATCAGATTTTGACTTTGAAACTTCAGCCGATGCAATATATTCCTACTTCCGGAGAGTTGTATTACTATCCCGATTTAACCGTTAAAATTAATACGGTCGAATCGGACCGGCCGACGACCATGCTCCGCGGCTTGCCTGAAGATGATCTGGAAATTCGCGCCAAAGTTGATAATCCTGAAATGGCCGATGGCTATATATCAGGCCCGTTCCGGGGCAGTAAAAGTTATGACCTGCTTATAATTACGACAACATCACTGGCGGCCTCTTTTCAACCGCTTAAAGATTATCATGATACGACCGGTTTAATAACCGAGATACATACGACAACCGAAATCGGCAGCAGTTCACCGGATGACATCCGCGATTACATTTATGAACGTTATCTCGCCGATGGTATTCAATATGTGATAATCGGAGCCGACGATGACATCATACCGGCTAAAGACCTTTATGTAAAAAGCGATCCGAGCGGCTATTATACCGAATATAATATGCCGGCCGATGTTTTCTTTGGCTGTCTTGACGGTACCTTCAACTATGACAATGATTCCTACTGGGGCGAGCCAACCGATGGCGAGGGCGGCGGCGATGTCGACCTGATTGCCGAGGTGTACGTTGGCCGGGCCTCGGCCGGCAACACTACCGAAGCTGATCGGTTTGTCGATAAAACCCTCTGGTATTTAAACAAACAGCATACGAACCTGGCGAATGTCCTTCTTGTCGGCGAGCATCTTGGCTTCGGCGGCCCGGCCGAGTATGCAAATTTCTACATGGATGAAATGGTTGATGGTTCCGATGAGCACGGCTATACGACAGTCGGTATTCCATCGGATCAATACGATATCGGCAAGCTGTATGATTACAACTGGCCCGGTAATGACTGGCCGCAGTCGGAACTTGTCACAAGAATCAATAACGGCCAGCATATTGTCAATCATCTGGGTCACGGCAGCCCGGATTATGCCATGAAGATGTATAATTCCGATGTTATGGCCGACCTGACCAACAGTGATTTATGTTTTGTCTATTCGCAGACCTGTCTGGCCGGTCATTTTGACGGCACCGATTGCTGGGCGGAGTATATGAATATAAAAACCGATCATGGTGCCTTTGGCGTCGTAATGAACGCCCGCTATGGTTTTGGCGAGTCCAACAGCACCGACGGTCCTTCCCAGAGATTTAACCGTGAGTTCTGGGATGCGGTCTATAGCTCCAGCGAAGGAAAACCTGAGCTGGGTCGCGCCAATCAGGATTCAAAAGAGGATAACCTTTATCGGATCAATGAAGATTGTATGCGATGGTGTTATTATGAGTTGAATCTGTTCGGCGATCCCTCGGTCGCTGTTATGGGTGTTACCGGACTCTCATTTAATTATCCCAATGGAGTACCGGAACTTATCATGCCGGGTGAAAATGCTTCTTTTGAGGTCGTTGTCACCGGCGCCGGCGACGGTATCCCGGTTTCGGGAAGCGGGCAACTTCATTATATTATCAACGGCGGATCGGTACAGACCGATTGGATGACCGAACTGTCACCGAATCACTATGAAGTGCAGTTGCCGTCGGTAACCTGCGATGATGTTTTAGAATTCTATGTTTCCGCAGAAGAGGTTGTTAATGGCAGAATTTTTAATCCCAATCCCAATTCGCCATTCAAACCGATTATTGCTACCGATGTGGTAACCGTTTTTGCGGATGATTTTGAAGCCGACAGCGGCTGGACCGTATCCGGCGGTTTATGGGAACGGGGCGTGCCCACCGGGGGCGGCGGGCAGTATGGTAATCCCGATCCAACCAGCGGCCACTCCGGTTCGAATGTTTTTGGATATAATCTCAACGGTGATTATGAGAATAGTCTGCCGGAGAGACATCTGACCAGCCCGGCCATAGACTGTTCGGAAATAACCGGTGTTCAATTCAAATTCTGGCGTTGGCTTGGAGTTGAGACCTCATCTTATGACCACGCCTATGTTCGGGTAAGCAACAATGGTACAAGCTGGACAACTATCTGGGAAAACTCCGGCGACGTTACAGATAATTCATGGAACGAGATGGAATATGACATATCGGATATTGCCGACAATCAGCCAACCGTATATATTCGCTTTACGATGGGTACGACCGACGGATCCTGGCAGTATTGCGGGTGGAATATCGACGATGTTGAACTAATCGGTTATGAATGCGGTACCAATGCACCTATAATATCCACGATAACAATCCCTGACTGGACAGTTGATCGTCCCTACTCGGTGCAGCTTGAAGTCGTCGGAGGTATGGGAACAATCACATGGAGTGATAAAGATAATGACTTATCAGGAACCGGATTGACTCTTTCCCCAACCGGCTTACTCTCCGGGACACCGACAACGGCCACTGAAATCAGCTTTACGGCGCGGGTCGTTGATGATTCCCTGCAGTTCGATGAGCAGCTTTTCAGCTGTACGATAAATCCCTCGCTTACGATATCGGCCGTTACCATGCCAGTCTGGACCGAGGGTATTGCCGGTTATTCTCAACAGCTGTACACCTCTGGCGGAACCGGGACAAAATCTTGGGTTGAT
>CAZJLX010000004.1:5628-16978 GCA_964546545.1 uncultured Ignavibacteriaceae bacterium
TTTCAGAGGTTATGACAAGAAAAGTGGTCACCGCTCCTGAGGGAACCAGTATAGAAGGCGCAAGGGATCTTTTGCAAAAATACAGGATCGAAAAACTACCGTTAGTTGATAAAAACGGCGATCTGGCAGGAACCGGGCTTGCCTTATCCTCCTCTGGTAAAATTTCCGGAACGCCAACTTCGGCCGGGAGTATCAATTTCACCGCCATGGTCAGCGATGTTGCCGGCGACACTGATGAAATGCCGCTTGCCATTATCATTAATGCCGCAGTGGCTATTACAACTGACTCTCCCCTACCGGAGGCTCCCAGAGATGTACCATTTACACTTCAGTTGAGCGCCAGCGGCGGTACCGGTTCAATTATTTGGTCGGATAAAAACAATGATTTAAGTGGTACCGGACTGACCTTATCATCAAGCGGCCTTCTTTCAGGAACACCTGTCACCGACAGCAATATCATCTTTATCGCCGTGGCAGTCGACAGCCTGGGTTCTACCGATGAAAAGTCGATTACATTACCTATTATTCAACTGCTGGTAATTTTAAGCGATTCACTACCGAACTGGACCATCGGCAATCCATATTCATTCCAGATGATTGCGATCGGAGGAGTGGGTGTTTACACCTGGGCGGATAAAAACGACGACCTGTCCGGCTCCGGATTGAACCTGTTATCATCGGGGCTTCTAGAGGGCACTCCGACCGATACCGGTTTGATATCATTTACCGCCATGGTCACCGATGAAGGTAAAGAAAGTACTGAAAAAACTTTCAGTCTGACTATAAACCCGGGCGTTGAAATATTGACGACTACTCTGCCGAATTGGACAATCGAAACTGCTTACTCGCAACAACTGGAAGCTGAAGGCGGCACCGGAATAATAAGCTGGAGTATTCTTGAGAACGCTCTGTTTGGTACCGGGCTGACTCTTTCTGCAACCGGTCTGCTGAGTGGCATGCCGATAATGGCCGGAACCAGTAATTTTACGGCTCGGGCCGTCGATGAAGGAGGCGATACCGAAGATATTTTGCTGACCCTGACTATCAATGATGCCATTTTGATTACTACCATTTCGCTGCCCGAGATAACCAAAGACGCCGCCTATTCGGAGCAACTGGCGGCAACTGGCGGAACCGGGACGCTGGAGTGGATAGATAAATATGGCAGTCTGTCCGGTACCGGTTTGGTTTTAGCGCTCGACGGAACTCTTTCGGGAACACCTCTTAACGCCGGAATGATAAGTCTAACCGCGAAAGCAACCGACAGCTGTGGCGCGTTTGACGAGCAACCCCTTACGATAACCGTTAATGAGTATCTGGATATCGCGACCATAAACCTTCCCGACTGGACAATCAATCAGCCCTACTCGCAGACAATAGTAACCAATGGCGGGTCGGGAACCAAAACATGGAGCGACCTGAACGGCGACCTTGAGGGTAGCGGATTGACTCTGGATTCGACCGGACTTCTCTCGGGAACACCACTTTTGGAAGGTCCAATCAGTTTCACGGCCGGGGTGTGCGACGAATGCGGTGGCTCTGATAGCAGCCTGTTTGAGTTTGTTATCAATCCGGCGGTTTCTATCATAACCGCGGCTCTTCCCGATGGCGCCGTCGAAGAGTCATATTCGGCGCAGCTTGAAGCGACCGGCGGGACCGGTCCGTTGAGCTGGACAGATAATGGCGAACTGGACGGAACCGGGCTGACCTTTTCATCAAGCGGGCTTCTTTCTGGAACGCCGCTAAGTGATGCCGATATCAGCTTCACGGCGGAAATTTCCGATTTAACCGGCAGCAGTGACAGTCAATTATTCGACATTCAGATCACATTGGCCTACATTTGCGGGGATATTAACGACGACGGTGATGTCAACATCTTTGATGCCACCGATTTGATCTCCTATCTTTACAAAGATGGTTCACCACCGGTGGAGATGGCAGCAGCTGACGTTAATGGCGATGGCAACGTCGATATTTTCGATATAACATACCTGATTACATTCCTTTATAAAGGCGGTCCCGAACCAATCTGTAATTAGGATCATACCGATATAAAAAAAAGGCGGCCGTTAAGGTCGCCTTTTTTATTAATATTTTCAAAATCCATGTATCGCTAAAAGCTTTCCTCTTCAATCGGCCCATGAATATTTATAATGATAAGCAGGTTATGGACAATCCGGCTCAGGTCCACCTTTATACAAATAGCTTATTAGGTAAGTAATATCAAAAATATTAATCTCTCCATCTCCATTAGCGTCGGATGCCCATGTCGATTCCGGTTCCGGTCCACCTTTGTACAGATAGGTTATTAAAAATGTAATATCAAAAATATTGATCGCTTCATCATTGTTGGCATCTCCGCAAACATATTCAATCGGCAATTCGAACCGTTCAAAATAGACATCATGATTTTCGGGGTAATCAACCGCATGCGCCCATACCAGGTATAGCCTCCCCGGTTCACAAAAAAAGTGAGGTTGGGTATCGTTGGTTAAAGTCGAGGTGACATTTTCCTCTGGTGCCCACGTAACGGCATCGTATGAGTTACGCCGATATAGTTTATAGGAACCCGTCTCATATTTTGCATAGTATACCATATACGAATCATCCGGCATTTGATTGGCAAACGGGTCATGCGAATTTTTGTTGGTTGTCAATTGTATCGGAGTGGTCCAATTGAAAAGATCCGTTGAGGTCGTGATAAAAACATCATACTCATATGTAGTGCCGGTTCGTTTATGATAAGTATATAAATACGTTCCGTTGGAATGTTTCATAATTCGGGCGCGATACCCTGACAAGGAAACATTGGTTCGATTGGTATCCCACGTTCCTCCAGACGGTTTATGAGCCACATATACGCCGCCTCCGGAGACGACATAACTCATGGTTAGTGAACCGTCCATCTCCAAAATCACGGTCGGATCATACCAGTTGGTTCCGGACGGCCAACCCAGGTTCAGTGCCCCCTCTTTTGACCAGTGGGTTCCATCAAGAGAGCTGGCGAAGTGAATTTGATAACTCCCCGACTCATCGGAGGCATAAAACAAATAAAGTGTATCACCCGGAAGCTGTACAAAGCTAAGGGTGGCTTGGTCCCCGGCATCGGAAATAATGGCCTGTGGCGATGTCCATGAGTTACCGCTATCGGAGGAAAAGACGGCATATAAATCGCCCGACGCCCAATCAGGGTTGCGGCAGAACACAAGCATGATGCGCCCGTCGCTGAGACGGGTTATCCATGATTCATAGTCATTGGTACTACCGCCGGAAACAACAACCGGGGCAGCAGAAAGACGGACATTGGCACAGCACAAAATCACTATAGCTATAAAGATAGAAAATAATACCTTCATTGAATGACCTCTTGGAAACGACTCAATAAGTATATTTACGCCCAATATATGATTTTCGGCAATTCTGGCAACTTATCATTTATAATAATGAGTGATTTGGTGTTATGAATTGTCAGACGGTAAATCCCGCATCGGTTCGCATTTTTTCAAATGCCCAGGGTTTCTTGGTGGCATAAAAATCAAGGACTTTTTCCACACATTGTTGGATACTCAAAGCATGAGTGTCCAACTCAATATCGTATATCTTATCTTTATGTATATTTTTAAATTGTGCTCTCGCAAAACCCTGGCGTCTACTGCCACGTTTTTGTTCTCTGCGCTCAAGCTCTTTCAACGGATAAAACAAGCCGACGAATAAAATATGACAACCTCCTAAAAAGTTCTAAACACTGGTCCATCCAGGTTTTATCGATCACCACGTGGTCAACAATCAGGTTGTTCTGCGCCTCAGTCATCACCGCAATGGATCGGTTCATGACGTCCACCATCCTCATAAACATATCTATATCATCGGTGCGGGGCAGCATATTTATAAAGGTGTCCAACTGCAGATGGAGAAAATCTTCAGTTAAGCGTTTTTGTAACTTCTTTCAAGGGTTGATTTCCCGGAACTGGAAACTCCGTTGATGAATATAATTTTCCCCCGGTTCATGGACCGCCTTCTTCAAGGAAATGCGTTATGACTAATATAATATTAACCAATACTTGCCCACAATATATTATTCCGCCAAACAGGATGGACGGGGACCATCCAAATATAAATATTTTATCAAAAGAACAATATCAAACAGATTAATGTTCGCGGAACAATCGGTATCACCCACCTCGGGGGTCGGCTTAGGAAGCGGCCCGCCCTTATATAACAAATTGATCAGGTAAGTTATATCCATAATATTCTTATCCTGCGAGTTGTCGACATCACCACGACTGGCATCAACCACCGGTTCCAGGGCATCCACCCGACCATAACCGTAATAGCTGGAAGGAGGCGTAAATGATCCCCAGAGAAGATTATTCTCGGCCGTTTGCCGAATCAGAGATTCCATTTCATAAGGACCAAGTTCATTCTCCTCGGATAGAATAAGAGCACAGACACCGCTGACCATAGGTGCCGCAAACGAGGTTCCGCTCCAGTTGCCCCATTCATAAGCACCGGCCAGTGAACTATATATGTTGACTCCCGGAGCACAGACATCGACATAATCGCCGTAATTGGAAAAAGCGGCCCGATATTCCATCGAGTCGAGGGCGGAAACGGCAATTACACCGGGATAGGCGGCCGGGTAACTGGGGATATTAGTACCTGCATTACCAGCCGCCGCAATCAGACAAATTCCGGCATTGACGGCATCATCCACAGCCTCCTGAATGACCGGATTTGAAGCATAATTTCCAAATGACATATTAATCGCATCAACCGACTGGTCAATGGCGTATTGAATCGCATAGGCAAGAGTAAAACTATTGCCGAAGCCGTTGGCATCAAAGGCCCGAATCGGCAGGAACTTACATTCCGGGGCGATTCTTCGTATAACACCGCAAATAAAGGTGCCATGACCGAGTAAGTTGCCTTCTTCTTCCGACGGGTCACCGTCACCATCGACAAAATCATAACCATTTCCGGTAAATGAATTGATCAACAGCGGGTGGGTCAGATCAACCCCATTATCAATTACCGCTACCACCACATTCTCACCTCCAGAGTAAATGTTGGCGCTGTCGCTGTCGATCGTATATCCGCCCGATTCGCTGAAATAGGCCAGCGGTGTGACGCCCCAGTTAAGAATCGGCTGGCTGTCATCAGGAAATGTCTGGCTGACATGAAATGTTTCCGGAAAACCGACCGCATAGTTAGGCTGCGCAAAAAGAACTCCGGGCATTGACCAAATCGAATCGGCCATAAATTCAACTAATTGATTCTGGGGAAAGGCAACCAGATATTTGTTTCCGGGGATTATTGAATCAAGCGGTATCCCCTGATATTGCGTCAATATCGGTTCGATACTGAAACCTTCATCAAGTTTAATAATCATTTCAAAATTGTGATAGTATTCGTTGCGGTAAGAAATATTACTGACAAACAGACAGCCGGAAACACCACTGCAACCAAGATCGCAGCCCCATTCCAGAACACCCGATATACATACCGTATCTCCAGCGACAAATTGACCGATCGAGTCAGTAGCCAGATAAATCGTGTCATAAAGTGCCACAAAAACAATACAATCGACACCCTGAACCAATGTGCCACACTCTTCGTATGGCCATCCCTCATTTTGCCAGGCGTAAATACTGTTTCCTCCAATACAGCCGGCGGCGGAGGGGCAGATACTATCGCAGTCATACGTTAAGGTCCCGGAAACGCAGACCGAATCACCGGCAGTAAATTGACCATAATTTCCCAAATAATACAAAGTATCCGGTTGACTTAACGGCATAAAGAGCAAACAGCCCAGGTCCATTAGTAATATTCCGCAATCGCTGAATGGCGGTAAAATAAATGTCGTATCAATCAGATATGAGATATTGACCGCTATTGAAATGCCGATTTGGATTTCAGCCGTCATATCTCCGCAATTGGCTAATTCAATGTGACCTTCGGCTAAACCGCCGCCAAACGGATTTTCCCAAAAAACGGTATCGGGAAGTGCGACATTTACGTCAACACAGGATACAACGGAATCACCGCCTGTCTGACCCGGTTCGGTTGATGATGGAATACCCAGTTCGCTTAACTCACCGCCGATTCCGTTAATCATTTCTACAATATCATTTTTAATATTATCGCTTTTATCCCGGGCATTTATTTCACCGGCAGAGACCGCAGAAAAGGCAGCTCCAAGTACGATGATGACCAGGACAATGAATAGTTTTTTTGACATTGTGACTCCTTTTTAAATTTTTTCCCTATTTTTAATAAGTCAGGCTCATGGTTTAAAAATGTTATTTTGCATATCCATAAAAGATGACGGTCATCCGACCCGATAAATACAGAGATATGGATAATTTTCCAAAATAATTCGGATTCGGCGTTTTTTTCGAGTATGAGTCGGTCAAAATATTAAAAATGGAATAAATTTTGACCGATATGAGTCAAATTATCCGAAGACAGCTTTAGGACTTTTGACCGGTCGTGGAGTTTCCGGGAAAGGCAGAACAAATGAAATTATAAAGAAGAACAAAAGTGACACTGCCGCCGATCGAACGACCTATACCGGACTTTTCGGCCGAAACCTAACTTAGATTACATCTGGTGACTATTCAGCTCAAAATATGGTATTATCGGCATTTTGCTTGACATTTATCCGTAAAGAGTTCTATTTAACAAAGCGTACGGAATTGAGTGCATTTGAATTGAATAGGTTTATATGGTTTCTGCGGGCACAACTTTAGAGGATTATTGGGCATTATCAAACCAGATTTTGGAACTGGCCAGCGATGGCTATCCTCGTCTCCAATTTCTTAAGGATGTTCTTCGGCTGTTGCTAAAATTCTCAGGTTGTGACGACGTATCGTTTGTTTTTCACGATGGGGGTCGTCATTTTTTCTGTAAAATATTCCAAAAGCCCGGAAGCGATTTCATTATTCATGAAATTCCTTTGAACAAAGATACGATAAACATTATCTCTTGGAGTTACTCAAAAGATTGTAATCTTGAAAAATTATGCCTTGATATAATCAGTAAACGTTTTGATCCTTCATTATCATGGTTCACAAAAAACGGCAGTTTTTGGACAGGGTCTGTCAAAGACATCCCCATTCCAGGTCTTCAATCAATCGAATCTGGCGATGATCCGGGTTTAAGTATTCAGGCTGAATCTTCATCTGTTGCTTTTGTCCCGATCGATGTCAAACGGGAACGTATCGGTCTAATTAAATTAAGCAGTAAAACCCGGGACTTCTTTACGCTGCAACAAATTCGTTTTTATGAATATATGGCACGAACAATTGGCAATGCTCTTACTCGCCGCCGATTACAGGTGGCCCTGCGTGAGCGGATTAAAGAATTGACATGTCTTTACGGTATAGCCAAACTTGTCCAGTTGCCCGGAATATCTCTGGATTACATCTTGAGGGAGACGGTTAAGCTTTTACCGCCGGGATGGCTATATCCGGAAATCGCTTCGGCGCAAATCGTTTATGATGATCAGGTTTATATCACACCCGGTTTTCAAAAAGCGGTGCATAGCATGAAGGCCGACATCTTAGTCCACAAGCAAAAATGTGGTTTTATAGAAATCCGATATTCTGCAGAAAAGCCGACTCTTGATGACGGCCCGTTTCTCAGGGAAGAAAGAAATCTGATCGATACGATTGCGCAGGAGCTATCAATTATAATTGAACAATCAAAAGCCGAGGAAGAAAAACTTAAACTTCAGGAGCAATTACGACACGCAGACCGCCTGGCAACTATCGGCCAACTCGTCGCAGGAGTAACTCACGAACTAAATGAGCCGCTGGCCAATATCCTTGGATTTGCCCAGTTAGCCGTTAAAAATCCGGACCTTGGAAAACAGGTAAATCAGGACTTAAATAAAATTATATCTTCAGCTTTGCACGCCCGCGAAGTGATCAAAAGACTATTAACTTCAGCACGAGATACGCCGTTAGTCAAACAGGTTATTTCTCTTAATGGCTTGATTGAGGATGGTCTCTATTTTTTAAGATCACGATGCAATAAATCAGGTATTGATCTGGTGTGTCATCTGTCTAAAGAACTTCCTAATGTTCATGCGGATCGCTCGCAGATCTTACAGGTCCTGACCAATCTTGTCGTTAATGCGGTTCAGGCAATGCCTCATGGCGGAAGAATTACCATTAGAACCGATGTCGATGATGGTTTCGTTTTGCTGACAGTTGAAGATACCGGCTCAGGTTTAAGTCAGGATCTGGTCGATCAGATATTTACTCCTTTTTTCACCACCAAAGAGGATGGACATGGGACCGGTTTGGGTTTATCTGTAGTCCAGGGTATTGTAACATCACATGGCGGAGATATCAAATTAGAAAGTGAAGTCGGTCTGGGAACGAAATTCATCGTTCGGTTGCCAATTGATTTACCGGCAACAGATTCGGAGAGTGGCGATGAACGAAAGAAATTATAAAGAACGAATACTCGTTGTAGATGATGCTGTGGATACTCTTGAGGTAATCCATAGGAATTTAAGCTCAAAAGGTTATCAAACCTATACCGCACAAAGCGTCAACGACGCCCTTGAAATTCTCGAGGAAATATCAATTGATTTGGTCATAACAGATTATAAGATGCCCTGGGTGAGCGGATTGGATCTTGTCAGACATGTCAGAGAGAATCATAGAGATACTGAGGTGGTAATGATAACCGGCTATGCTTCCATACCAGGAGCGGTTGATGCCGTAAAATCAGGGGCGGTAGATTATCTTGCAAAACCTTTTACGGATGAAGAGCTTTTTGGTATGGTCAAAAAGGCTCTTGAAAATCTTCGTGTCCGCCGAGCCTCGCACCCTTTGGAAGAAACGCAGACTCCTAAAGAATTCGGTCTCATCGGGGAATCAAAAGCGCTGCAAAAAGTTATACATGGCATAAAAAAAACGTCGGCATCATCCGCTACTGTCTTAATTTCGGGTGAAAGCGGAACCGGAAAAGAACTTGTCGCGCGAGCTATCCATTACAACAGCAGCCGTGCCTCGGCTTCCTTTGTACCGGTCAATTGCGGCGGCATTCCTGAAGGCTTATTAGAAAGCGAATTATTCGGGCATATTAAGGGTGCCTTTACCGGAGCATCGGAAACACGTGCCGGCTTTTTTCAGACGGCCGATGGCGGGACTATTTTTTTGGATGAAATCAGCGAAACAAGCCTGGCTATGCAGGTTAAACTGCTACGAGTCCTCCAGGATAAGGAAGTTGTAATGGTCGGGGATACACGATCGAGAAAAGTGGATATCCGTATCTTGGCCGCAACCAACAGGGATTTACGAAGTCTGGTAAAAAAAGGACTTTTTCGCGAAGATCTTTTTTTTCGTATTAGTGTCATTACTCTGCTCGTGCCATCCTTAAGGGAACGTGAAAACGACATTTTGCTATTGATTCGTCATTTTGCAAAGAAATTTGCTGACGAATTGGATAAGCCGATACCTCGATTTTCGGATAAAGCCCTAAATGCCATGAAACAATATTATTGGCCGGGAAATGTCAGAGAACTGGAAAATATCGTCCAAAGATTGATTGTCATGGCCGATAGAGACTGGGTAGATGTTCTAGACCTGCCACAGCTAATGAGATTTACAGCAGTAAGAAAGACCGGGTATGATAGGACTTTGGAAGATATCGAATTTGCATATATCAATGAGGTTCTGGCTGGAGTTAATGGCAACAAAACAAAGGCCTCAGATATTCTTGGAATTGACCGTAAAACGCTCCGCGAAAAATTAAAAAAGATGAATGAGAAAGAAAATTAATATCGGGGAATAATTCCCCAACGGTTCAAAACTCCCCGTTTATTCGTCCTATTTAGCCTAAAATATAATATTTTTCTCCTGCTTATTTCAATCGGCGTATTTTTCATAAGTTATTACAGAATAGTAAGTTAAAATCGTTTGGTAAATTCTGTCAGCCAGATATGCGACCAAAATTCAGGAAATATATGCTTGGCACGCTTTATGTTATATGGACTTACGAGAAAACGAGAAAGAGGAAAATATATTTATAAAAAGGGCATGCCCGTACTTACTCGATGCTCCTATATTTCACAAAGTCAAAAAGGCGCTGGTTCGACGGGTTGTTCAGGCATGTCCCTTTTTTTAAAATTTATTTAAATGCACTTCTGTGCCATACAAAAAAAGCAACAACTCTGATGGATTATGCTCCACATGTAATAGTGCTTCATTTTGTGTTTATCGAAAAAAACGTGGGGTTGATGCCTTGTTCTGCGAGATGTTTGATGGATCCGGGTCAGTCCACACGGAAAAAAATCATAAAAAAATGAATGATAATTCAGGCATGAAACCCGATTCTATTTCCTACAAGGGTCTCTGCATTAATTGTGAAAAACGAGCGGTCTGCATTCATTCCAAATCTGAGGGGGGCATTTGGCATTGTGAAGAATATTGCTAATAATATAAAAGGCCTATAAAAGAAAAAATAATTCAGTCAAAGAAAAGGTTGTCGGATGGAAAAAGTTGAGGTTTCAGGCATAACTAAAGAGGATAATGTCGGGCAGGGGGCTTTAATTTCTATCCTTGAGGAGATCCAGTCTAAATACGGCTATCTTCCCGAAGATGAATTGCGCCAAGTGGCAGTCGATACTGGATGTTCTTTGGTTGATATTTACGGGATTGCCACATTCTATAAGGCATTCAGTCTTCAGCCACGTGGTAAGCATCTCGTTTCAGTTTGTTTGGGAACAGCCTGTCATGTCCGGGGAGGCCAGGCAATCGCGCAGGAAATTGGACGGCAGTTGGGTATTGGGGCGGGCGAGACCACCGCAGATAGAGAATTCTCTTTGGAAACGGTCAATTGTCTCGGAGCCTGCGCCCTGGGCCCTGTTGTGGTTGTTGATGGTCATTACTTTTCAAACGTGAAGGTTTCGGAAGTAAAAGAAATACTAGAAAAGGCCGGAAAAGGCTTTGAAATCGTAGATGTTGAAACTGATCAGAGAGTGTTTCCGCTGGAGGTCAGTTGCGCCCGGTGTAATCATAGTCTTATGGATGCCAGGCATACTATGGATGGCCATCCGGTTATACGTGTAACTGTCTCATTCGGCAATAAACATGGTCGCTTTACGCTGTCAAGCGTTTATGGGAGTAGTAAGGTTGATTCTGAACACGAAATCCCAATTGATACAATCGTTCAAATGTTTTGCCCCCATTGTCACGCCGAGCTTATTGGAGGAACGTCCTGTAATGAATGCGGAGCGCCAATGGTACCTATGATTGTAAGCGGGGGCGGAGTTGTTCAGATTTGTTCACGTAGTGGCTGTAAAGGGCACATGCTTGATCTCGGCGGTGCCACCATC
>CAZJLX010000004.1:16988-17696 GCA_964546545.1 uncultured Ignavibacteriaceae bacterium
AAATGATAAAATTCGTGTTAACGCAGGAGAATTATATAGATGCAAAAGATACCAACCGTTGAAGAATTCAATAATTTTCGACACCGTATTTTAGGCGAGAAAGAGATTGAGTACGAAAAAGCAACTTTGGTGATATCAGCCGGAACATGTGGGCAGGCAAGCGGGGCTAATGATATAATTAGAGTAGCCAAAAGATATATCGTTAAGCAAAGCTTGCAGGAAAAAATTGCTATTAAAATTACCGGGTGTCATGGTTTTTGCCAAATAGAACCGTTTATTCTGGTTGAGCCCGGTCATCAATTATACCCCAAATTAAAGATGGAAGATGTTCCGAAGGTTATTGATGTAACATTAAGCGGATATATCGCTGAAAGCCTGATTTACAAAGATCCTGCGGACAAAAAACAATATGAATGCCAGGATGAAATTCCCTTTTTTAAAAAGCAGACGCGGACTATTCTGGGCAATAATCAGAAAATAGATCCGATCAGAATTATTAATTATTTTGAGCAGGGAGGGTACAGTGCAGCCGCAAAGATTTTATCCAAACCTGAGCCGAAGTGGATCATCGATGAGGTTCTGAAATCCGGAATAAGGGGTCGTGGCGGTGGCGGCTTCCCGACAGGGAAAAAATGGGAATTTGCTCATTCCTCAGGGGAAAAAGGCGAACAAAAATATATTATCTGCAATGCCGATGAAGGCGATCCC
>CAZJLX010000005.1:0-16463 GCA_964546545.1 uncultured Ignavibacteriaceae bacterium
TGTCGACGCTTTCGACGGCTCAACCCTCGGTTTTTCAATCTGGGCCGGAGCCGACTATCCAACCGGGTTTTATGGCCTTTTGGTTGGCGCCGATGTCAAATATCAGTACGTGAACTTTGAAAACCTTCATACGTATAATGGTCTGGGTGAAGAATTATACGTCTCATACGATGGTGCCGAGACAGGCCGCGTTGATATTGATGTATCCGGTTTTCGGGCACAGCTTGCAATAAAACGGTACTTTGCCTGGTAATAAGCGGTTGACAGATGGCACAAATGACGTATTTTGGATTGACTTGAAGAATGGAATTGAAACTGAGAGGTGTTGTTTTGAAGAAAACTGTCATTTTGCTGTTTCTGTTAGCCATGTTATTGCCGTTGACTCTTTTGGCTCAAACCGCCAAACTTCCGGCATCGAAGGCCGGTAATATAACGGTTCCTCTTGGAAAAATTGCCTATGTCCATGATAAAGATCTTTGGGTCATGGACTGGGATGGCAAAAATCAATATATGGTCGTGACCGCCCAAAATGCCGACGGCCGAATATCATGGTCTCCGGACGGACGAGTAATAGCCTTCACGCGCCAGGGAATGGTCGAAACCAAGACTCCCGAAAACCTCGGCGGTAAACATAAAATTTATGACATCTTTCTCGGTTATCTTGACTCAGCTCAGACCAGGACCAATTGGTGGCAGCGCATTACCAATACCCTCGGCGCAAAACACCCGCAATGGCTGCCGGACGGCCGGATTATGTTCACCAATGATTTGAGTGCATATTTGGCCGATCCGTTCAAACCCAATTACCAAACCTGTTTTATCGATGCCGACGGCAAAAATTATAAAATCCATCGCACTGATTACGATGACACTTTATATAATGTTTTGATGCCAACCTTAGGTCCCGACAATAAATACGCTTTTGTTTTGTATAAAAGCTTTAATCGGGTTGGCGTTGCCGTTACCACTCTTGATAAACGTACTTTTTCTCCCAATGATATCGGCAAGTCTGTCAAGCTGATGCCGAATATGACCGCCCCGGCCTGGTCACCTGATGGAAAATGGCTGGCCTATATTAACCCCGATATGAATAAGCAGGGCATCTATATCACTAATTTTGAACTTACTGAAAATTATCTCGTTTTCAAACCGACGATTGGCCGTTCGCTCCAGACTTATCCGTTATCCTGGTCGCCCGATTCCAAATGGCTGACCTTTGCCACCACCGACGGCTCTATCAGGACCATCGCTATAACCGGCAATCAGCTCAAACAGATTACCGGCTCCGGGATTAATCTTGCCCCGGCCTGGTCACAGACTAAGTAGATAATTATGTTATTTATTAAGCCCCGCCGTAAAGGCGGGGTTTTTTATTTCCTGATCCATACATTATTTTTTTAAATCCTTACCACTCAACGGGCAGGGATTTAAGCAATCAAATTCGGAATAGTAGACGTATTTCATCTATGATGTCAAGGCTGCATTTGTGGAAGTCATTTATCCTGCCCCTCGGCTACGCAATCCAGTCAGATTGAAAATAACGCAGGAGCAATTATTTGTTTCGGCAAATCAACAACCTGATTTATGAGGATCTTTGATTATGAAATTACGCAAAGAAGATGTACCGGTCGCTTTGGAAATGCCTGTCGCGACATTTCGTGTGGCTGAATGGGATAATATGGCGCTCGCGTATGTCAAACTGAAGGCTGGCGTGGATGCCACACCTCTGCTTGAGGGATTGCCTGATGATAAATGCCAGTGCCCACATTGGGGTTATATCCTTGAAGGAGCCATCCATGTCCTTTACAGTGACGGCAAAGAGGAAGTATGTCGTGCCGGAGATATGTTCCATTGGCCGGCCGGACACACTGTCCGCGTGGATGAGGATACCTCTTTCATTGAGTTCAGCCCGCAGAAAGAACTAAAGCATGTTTACGATCATATCGGCAATAAAATGGCCGCCGCTTCTTAAGGATTTTGATATGATAAGGAAAGCCACTGCAATTGCGGGGGCTTTCCTAATACCAATAAGGATATTTTTTATTTAATCTTTTTCCAGTTCATTAAAAGGTCAAGCAATAATCTTAGTCCGATTCCCGAGGTTCCTTTGGGGATATAAGGTTTGCCCTCTTTTTCGACATCGACATAAGCAATATCAATATGCGCCCAGGGCCAGTCACCGATAAAGTTTTCCAGAAAAGCGCCGGCTGTTATTGTCGCCGCCGCTTTACCGCCCGAATTTTTTAAATCGGCAATCGGCGATTTCATCAGACGCCGATATTCATCCCAGATTGGCAATTCCCACACCTTTTCCGCCGATGTATCGGATGCCGCTCGGATGGCATCCATCAGCTGGACATTATTGCCCATAATCGGCGCCGCTGTATAGCCGAGAACATAAAGGGCGGCCCCGGTCAGGGTGGCGATATCGATGACCGCCTGAGGCCGGAATTTATTGGCATAATCGAGGGCATCGGCCAAAATCAGCCGACCCTCGGCATCGGTACTGATTATTTCGACCGTTTTACCCCTGCGGGACTTTAATATATCGCCCGGCTTGACCGCTTTCGAGGACGGCATATTTTCCGCCAGAGGTATCAATCCGACCACGTTTAATTTCGGTTTTAATCGTGATAGAGAAACCAGGACCGACAGAACAATCGCTCCACCCTGCATATCACCCTTCATCTCATGCATATCCAGTACCGGCTTTAATGAAATGCCGCCGGAATCAAAAGTGACCCCCTTGCCGACCAGGACCACCGGGGCCGCCTTTCCCCCGCCGCAATACTCAAGAATAAGAAAACGGGGCGGTTCCGACGAACCCTTCGCCACACCGAGAAGACATCCCATTTTTTCACTGCGTATCTGTTTTTCATCCAGGACACGGCACCTGAATTTATATTTTTGGGCCAGACTTTTTGCCTCAGCGGCAAATTTACGGGGTGTCAGGACATTACCCGGATCCGACGCCAGGCTTCGCGCCAAACAGACTCCATCCGATGATATCTCACCGTATGACAATCCGCGTCTAACAGCAGCCATATTTGATTTGTCTTTAAAATAAAAATTAAGCGATCTAAGGCTATCATCATCGGTTTCGCTTTTATAATCGGTCACTTTAAACCGCCCCAGCATAAATCCCTCAAGCATGGCCGACGAATTCTGAGCCTCAACCGAATCATCAATATAAAAACCGAGAGATTTTGATTTTTTAACCGCCGGCAAAGTAGATATCGTTCCGGCCGCCTGACGATAACAATCGGAGCGAAGCTTGTCTTTGTCCCCCAGACCAACCAGAATGATTTTACCCGTTTTTACTCCGGCAACATCATGCAAAACGACTTTCTGATTCAATTCCCCCGCAAACTCACCGGAGTCGTATATTCTTTTTATTAATCCCCCCGATATTCGATTCAGCTCATTTAATATCGGATCATCCTTTAATCCGGATATTGAACAAAACTTGACCAGCGCGATTTCCTGTATTGATTTAAAATCTCCAAAGGCAGCGGATATTTTCATTTTTCTCCTCGTTACAGCCATGAAATTATTTGTTTTCCGAAAGATAGTATAAAAAATATCCGGCGCTATTGCCAGCGAAAGAATATCTATTTTATAAAGATTCGATTAATTCTGATTGGCGGTTCTTAAGCCCAGTTGATCGATCCGCTCGCGGATTCGGTCATCGATATTTAAAATCTTTGATTTTTCGAAAAAAGCGACATCATCCAGTTCATTAAGTTCTGAAATCTCATCGAGCGTGGCGACTATTTTGCGAATTGAATCATCAATGGTGTCCAATGAGCCGGGTAATGATTCGACAACTTGTTTATCGGTTTTTTTATTAATCAGCATTCTCATTACCTGCGATTGCCCTGATATAATCATCGCCGCATTGTTGATATAGTGAGACAGAGTCGATATCGCCACCTGTTTCGCCTCCTGTATCCCCTGCGCCCGTTCTTCATCCAGAATCGAGCGGGTCAGTTCCTGCCGTTCACGGAAAAGCTTATCGATTTGCATATAGGTGCGAAACATCTCGCGATTGGTGCGAACCATCAGCGATTCGATATCACCCATATCAAGATCGATTGCCCGCGCAAAACTCATTGCATCATGTAGCGTGGCCGAACATATTTCTTCAAGATGCTCGTAACTGATATGGAGCCTTTCGGAAATTGATTTGATCTTTCCGATCTTTTCCTCGAGATCATTGTCCTGCGCCGTAAAATATTCTATGTTCAGGGCTACCGCCAGGCGAATTACATCGTCGAGCGCTTCGGAGCCTTCAAAACCGAAGGAATGATGGTTGCCGACGGCCGAAGTAATATGCACCGGCAGGCGCCATCGTTCACCTATCAGGCGACCGATTTCGGCATGATCGATACCAAAATACTTCCGCTCCTGACCACGAAGATCACCACCGTGCTCGGCCAGATTTATGACTCTCTTATACTCCTCGGGATAATTCTGAAGCAAAAAGAGCAATCCGATTTCGTGAAGCAGACCGGTCGTGAAAGCATCATCCGGCGATGAATATTTACAGGCCGTCGCCAGTTTACGACAGGTCACGGCCACCGAAAATATATTTCCATACAGCATCGATGAATCGATACCGAGATTTTTATTCAACTTGGACGGGTCAAATACGGCCGCCGATAATACCAGGCAACGTACGGTTGTGATTCCCAGAAACATGACCGCCTGATTAATCGAACCAACCTGTTGGCTGACGCCGTAAAATGATGAATTGGCGATTTTTAAAAGCCGCCCGGTAATAGCCGGGTCTCGCCCGACCACATCCGAAAGGACATCAATACCAATCTCTTCTTTGTCGGTCAATTCCAGTATTTTTATGACTGCATCCGGCAGAGCCAGAAGGTCATTACTCTCCGCGATAGCCCGACGAATATCAACGGCAACACTGTTATTATTGTCTATCTGAACCATATATAGAGATATATCGGAAAAACTCGGAAAAAATAAACTTCTCTTAACTTTTTAACTTGGATAATCTTACCTGATTGATCAGTTCCGATAGCTGCTCCAGCCGGAATGGCTTATGGAGCACAAAATCAATACCGGCCGCCTTAACCTTGTCTTCTTCAATCGGTATCCCCCACCCGGTTATCAGAATAATCGGCGTTTTAGTCGATATGGCCTTTACCCGTGCTGCCAGTTCCCAGCCCGATAAACCGGGCATGGCCAGATCGGTTATCAATAAATCGGGGCGGTAAGATTCAAATATTTTCAGCCCTTCCCGACCGTCACGGGCTGTCAGAATTTTATACCCCATAGATTGACACATGGCGGCCAGCAAATCAAGAATAACCGCCTGATCGTCAACCGCCAGGATGGTCAAACCTTTATCATCGACCGGAGCGGTCGACGATTTCGTCACAAGAGGCAGTCTGAAAGAAAAATATGACGGCGAACGACCATGACGATCATAGGCAAAATCGCCGGCGAGACCGGACAGAAGATTTAGAAAGGGCCACTCGCGTTTATTCTCATATAATTGTCGTGCTGATTGATACAATCCAAAATTGGCCACCGTTTCCACCGGAGGAAAATTCTCGCGATGTTTGGAAATGTCCACATGGACATAATTGTTTTCCGCATAGGTACTTATTGTAATCGTTTCGTCTTCGGAAACGGTTTCGGAAAATTGTGCCGCGGTATCATTAATCAGTCGGGCAAAATCAGCCGAATCGATTTTTAGCAATGGTGTCTCTTTAATTTTTAAATTGACCGTAAAGGGTCTTCCGGCGATCATAAACAGATTCCCGGAAACATTTTTGCCCTCAAACAGCGACTTTATGACTTCGCCCGCCTCGATCTGCTGGCCGACCGGGCCTTCAGACGGAAGCTGCCCCCGAGTGATTAGTCGGATATTCTCGGCTAGTTCATCGCTGATTTTTAATATCGATTCAAGAGCGCGCTTCGTTTCGCCGGGGAGATTCGGATTCGGCATATTCAACTGGCAATATCCGGTTATGGCCGATAGCCGATTATTAATCTCATTAACCTGCTCTCCCGACATAGCCGGCAAACTGACCGGAACGGTCGCCTCACCCGTACTGATCGGTTCGGATAATATTTCCAGTCTGAGATTTAAAAGTCCGACTAACAGCGAATAAAGACGATGTTGTTCCATATTATTGGACATGTTGTCGTCAAATCCGAATACGGTTAAAACATAGCTGACCTGATGGTTAACCTCAATCGGATAATCGCCCTGAAAAGAGGGCGTTTTTTTCTCGCCGAAGAGTCGATACAATGTACCCCGTGTCTCCTCATCCAGTTGAGCCAGATTTTCCGAAACAGAACGACTGTCGAACAACACCGAGCCCTCGCCCAGTATTGCCGAACGACCGATACTCCCTTCTCCGGCCATCACGGAAAGATCGGTTTGGCTGATATCCGACGTGTCGTAAATGATATCCAGGCCGTCGGCCCGGCGAGCAAACAATATTATCAAATAATCGGTCAGGGCAATCTCAGCTATGCGAGCGACAAAAGAGAGAATATCTTTTTCCGGCGCAGATATAGAAATCCGGGTCCGCAGAATTCCGGCAATCAGGTCCAGTCCTCGACTCTGGGATGAAGAAAATGAGCGGTTCCGGCTGTTATCGATTACCATACCGCCGACATCGGCAACCATCTCCAGAATTTTTAATTCACTGTCGGAAACCGAAATTATCCCGCCGTTATTCCTGAACAGGATAGCATTGCCGACTTGACCGGCGGGTATAAGCAAGGCTGAACGAGCAATAATCGAATTTCCCGATTCATCGCTGCCTTCCTGATTGAGGATAACCGGACGTTTTCGCGCCAGAGCGCTAACCAGGGCGGTGCGAAAATTATCGGCAAAATCGGACGATCCGCCCGAACCGCCAAAAATATTTAATCTTCCATTAACCAGACCGATCAGCCAGACCTCATCGGAATCAGCCAACCCAAGACACCGCTCGGTAAAATCATTGGCCGATTTTATCTCAACACCTGACTTAAGAACCTTGCCCAGCCGTGTCATCATATTTTCCATCCAGGCGATTTTGCCCTCATTTTCACGGGTCGACTTTCTCAGATCACGATTTAAGAGATTAACGCGAATCTTCTCTGAGAGCCACTCACCGATCGGCGTTAAGACCGAAATAAACTCATGATCATAATGCCTTTCCTCCTCCGAGAAAAAAAGCATCGCCCCCAGTTTTTCCCGGCCGGAAATTAACGGAATCACCAAAATCGACCTAAACTTTGAGGCGGCTATCTGTGCCCGGCCTCCCAAACTCCTGAAATCGGACGAGATCATCGGAGTCTCATCGTCAATCGCCTGTGTCACCAGATTGCGACCGTACGGATAGTACTCCAGAAGCGACATCTCTTCCTTGCCCAGCCCTACTCCGGTCACCAGGATAAATTTCTTTTGCGAACGATTTAACAAAAAGACAGCTCCGGCCGCCTCCTCCAGTCCCCCCAGCATACTTCTTAAAACCCTATCCAGAAGCTCGGTCACCGGTGACGGGTAACGGCATTCCTGCTGAATATTATCAAGTATTTTTAATTTTTCCAGATGATTGGACACCTCAATATCCCGATCGCCCCAGTGGCTAAAATATAAGACCAGACCGATCAGCAAAAATAATGATGCTGCCGTCAGTACAATAAACTGTCCGACCTCGATACCCGGATAAATCGGTTCAATAAACCAGATAGAATATTGAGGATGCTGTTTTATCAAATTGACAAGGGTTGTCACAAAAAATAAAACCAAACCGGTCCGGATAAATCCCCCTCCCTCTGCCTCTTTGGTCTTTCCGACTTTCAGTCTGACAATAAAAAAGGGTGAGATTATTATCAGCAGCAGAGGATATAAAAAAGCCAGAATTAAATTTACGTTCATTTATTCACCATCTCACCATGCAACGTCCAGCTGTCGGCGCTGGTTATTTTAACATCCTGAATAATCCCGATCCGCTTTTCAGAACCGGGGATCAATACCGTTTTATTTTCCTCGGACTTGCCTTTCAGGATATTTATATCCCGGCGCGAAAAACCGTCAATCAACACCGAAGATACCCGCCCGATTTCCTTTTGGTTTTTTTTAAACGCTATTTTTTTTTGGGTTTCTATTAGTCTCGTCAACCGGCGAATTTTTTCGGACTCGGGAACGTCATCTGTCAATCGGGCCGCTTCGGTCCCCTCACGAATCGAATACCGAAACATAAAGGCCGAATCAAAAGTGATCTCCTCGACAGCTTTTATCGTTTTTTCGAAGTCATCTTCGGTTTCACTCGGGAAACCGACAATCAGATCGGTTGTCAAAGAAATATTTTCGGCCGCATCACGCAATTTACCGACGAGCGACAGATAATGCTTATAGGTGTACCCTCGTCTCATTTTTGTCAGAATTCTGTCCGAACCGGATTGCAGCGGTAGATGCACATGCGCCATCATTCTCTTTTCCTGCCCGATAGTCTCGATCAGGCGGTCAGACATATCCTTCGGATGCGAGGTCATAAACCGGATCCGTCTGATTTCGGTTTCGTTTATTATGGTTTTAAGCAGATCGGAAAAATCGAAATTGCCATCGCGATAGGAATTAACATTCTGACCCAGAAGAGTAATTTCAAGAACATTGTCTTCAACCAGTTTATTCACCTGCCTGACAATTGTCGGAACCGGAAATGATATTTCGCGACCACGGACATAGGGTACAATACAGTATGTACAATAATTGTCGCATCCGCGCGAGATGGTAATAAACGCAGTATATGGAGAATCGCGCTGGGGAATAACATCTTCCGGAGATTCATAGCCGAATTCGGTATGTACCGCTGGAATATTCTGCGAGACGCCATTATTCAGATATTTTGGCAGATCATAAATACGATCCGGGCCAAGGATAATATCAACATAGGGAGCCCGATTGAGAATATCCCGGCCCAAACGCTGAGCCATACAGCCGACCACCGCGATTATTTTACCGTTATTCTTATTTTTGAGACTGCTTAATTCGCCCAGTCGGCCAAATACTCGCTCCTCCGCCCTGGCCCGTACCGAACAGGTATTGAGGACGATAATATCTGCCTCCGATTCCTTTTCAACTTTCTGATATCCATTCGCATCCATAACCGATGCCAAAAGGGATGAATCGGCCAGATTCATCTGGCAACCGAAAGTAACGATTTTGTACCTGTTTTTCATCCGCCACCCTTTGGTAACCCGGTCGGTAACTGCTGACACCGCATATATAACAGGTTTATAGTCTTCGGCGCAATTAAATATTACTGAAAATTATGTCCAAAAATAACAAAAAAAGCGGGTGAAAACTGACAATCTCCCCACCCGCTCGCGATTTATCTTACTGATAATTTATAATATGGCGCATCCGGCCAAAGGCGCCGGACCATCTTTGTACAGAAAACTTATCAGATAGGTTATATCAAAAATATTTATATCGCAGTCATTATTCGGATCGGCCTGCCAGGCAACCGGCGGCGGCTCACCGCCTTTGTACAAATATGTAATCAAATACGTTATATCGAATATATTTACGACACCATCATCATTGGCGTCTCCAGGTTCACCCGGCGCTTCCAGAATCGTCATGACATATTCAACCGTATCCTTAAAAGTACTAAGATTATCTCTGGCGTAGACACTAAAAGTAAAATCTCCGGATTGCAACGGAGTACCCGAGATAAGACCGGTAGAATTATTCAACTCAACCCCGGTCGGCAAAGCTCCGGAAACGATCGCAAAAATATTGTCGCCGCTTCCGCCCCGGACAATAATCGAATCGACATACGATTCATAATGCATCCCGCTGTCAAGCGGGAGCGGTATCAGAAAATAAGTCCAGGGAATATTATATTCATAACTATGAATCCAGCGATCGGGATCAAGTTCGATATCAAGAGGCGCTTCATCACTTTTTAATATGTACAATTTTTCGCGGACATCATTAAAAATAACGACAGTGTCCACGTCCGAAGGATATGAAAAAACAAAATCTATCGGCATCCTGAAGACCTGAGGATTAGACGATTGAATCTGACGTAAATTCAGAAAGGTCCAGTATTTTCCGTCCTCAGGGTCTAACTCACTCATATATGACCAGTGATAGGTCGGAAAAAAGTAACCGTAAATCCAATCATCAAAAAAGTAATCGAGATCCATCCCTGAAACAGTCTCGCAAATATTTTTGAAATCTTCGGTCCCCGCATCGCCATACTGGAATTCGGAGTTATAATAAGTCTTCAAAGAATTAAAAAAGGTTGAATCACCGACAATATGCCTCAGCATATGTAAAACCCACGCCCCTTTGTTATAAACAATCAGACTGAAAATATTATTGACATTGGTCGTATCAATAATATATATCGAACCGCCGCCCGTATAAAACATTCCGTTCATATATGAATGATAAGCCGCCTTACCGTTCTTGACCTCATAATAAAGAGCCTCACTATATGATGCAAATCCTTCATTCATCCAGATTTCATGCCAATTGCTGCAGGTAATCATATCGCCCCACCACTGATGCGACATTTCATGGACAATAACCGGTTCGGTAAAACCAAAGGTCCCGCCGCCCATCGAAGAGACCGTTTGGTGCTCCATGCAACCGGCCCACTCAAAATTGGCATGACCATATTTTTCGTGTACGAACGGATATTCGCCGTACAAATCGGAAAAAACGCCAAGAGCATAAGGGGTGATACTATAACTCGACAGCGATAACGGATACCGATCGGGGTATACATAATGAATAATTTCCATCGAATCATCAACCGCATAATGATACCAATCATTCCAAATCGTATAATTCGAGATAGCAACCGAAAAAAGGTAGGTAACAATCGGATAGCGAACCTCATAATTAAAAGTCCAGGTCCCGTCGCCGTTTCGCACCGTATCAATCATCGTGCCATTGGAGGCGCAAAAATAGGCGGTATCGATAGTGACAAAGATATCCATCGAATCGGCCTTATCATCGGTTCGGTCCTTGCAGGGCCACCAGCTCCGCGCTGCATACGGCTCGGACAGCGATGAGACAACCGGGTTGCCCGAATACTCATCAAACGAAAATCCAGCCAGCCCCGACCCGTACGGATGACCATGATAGGCAATCGAAAATGAAAATTCCTCCCCGGTATTATAGGTCTTATCCAGTTTTATCTTTATCTGGTTTAAATGAGAATAATTCAAGGTGCTGTCAGCCGTATAAACCGAATCCACCGTCAGGGTAACAGCCAGGTCAATTTGCGCCGAATCAAGTCCGTCAACCAGCGAACGCGCCCTGATTAACACATCGCCATAAATTAATTCACCCGGAATATCAACCTCTATATCCACGCCATAAAACAGAACATCAAAATCGGTCTGTCCTTTGGCCGCTTCAGTCATTGACATCGAGACAGCCGTCTCGCGCTGCTCAAGGAGACTTCGGGCCTTCATCTGACCCAGTTTCTGGTGTAATTGCGAGGGTGTCCAGGTACTGTAATCAATTGAATCATCCGGCAAATCGGCCGGATATGATTTGGATAAAAATACAAGGACAAGAGCTAACAATAAATAGACTTTTCGAGGATCCATTTTTACCTCACAATTAAATTGCCTGTTATTTTATATAACCAGACGATTTTCCTATTTGTTGCAGTATCATAAAAAAAATAGTCCTATTTCCAAATCTGTCAAGCAATTATATTCTTTTCATCGGTTAATTATTTGGTTGAATTAATCATTCTCTTCAGATTTAACATCGCGACCAAGTTTGGTATCCATTTATAATATGATAAAAAAAGGGTCGCTGCTTATTCAGCGACCCTGAATTCGAATTTGAAATCTCCGTATTAATTAATATGGATTACCGCACAATGGTCCGGCATCCCGGTAGAGATAATCTATTATCGCCGTAATATCAAACAGATTAATTCGATAATCGCAATCACAATCGGCCACAGCCATTTCCGGCAATGGAGGGGGGCCACTCCTGTAAAGATATTTGATAAAATAGGCAATATCAAATATATTAACGATCCCATCGTAATTCAAATCGCCGTGCAATTTCCAGATATAAACCTTAAAATCCAGTTTATAGGGTGAATTTGAGGCATCATCCGCGACAATAAAACCGGAATCGATATATTCACCCATTAACATACCGAATCCATTGGGGGCAAACTCAACATCCCAGGGATATGTTCGATTATCCGATGAATCAATGGAAAAGTTAATCCAGGATATACTTTCCTGGAAATGCCAATCCATACATCCTGGATATTTATTATTGACATCGATTGTAAATTCTTTGCCCACTCTTTCTTCCTGTGACGCAAAAATAAGAGTGTCGGTAAAATTGGTCCACACTTCCGGCGTTACCTCAGTCGGCAGTAAATTCAATACCACTGGAACAATAACCGGACTATTGGTGGCATTGTAGGCGGTAATAATCAGGCTGTCATAATACACTCCGACCGGCATGGTTCGATAATCGACATCAAAATAAATAACATCCGGGGCCGGTCCTGAAATCGGATCATAGGTCAGCCATGCCTCCGAGTTGGTTATGGCAAAATTGAACGGATCTCCGCCGCCGTTATAAACGGACAAATTGGCCAAAGCCGGCGGATTTACACCCTGACCACATTCATGCAAATTAAAAATCAGACTGTCTTTGCTGGCAATAATCCGGGCCGGATTATCAGAATAATGGAACTGGAAGACTATCGGCAAGGGTGAATTACTGGCTTCATCGGAGTACACCCAAACCGTATCAAAAACATTAAATCCGGCAAAACCGGGAATGGAATCAAAAGCTACCGTAATATAATTCGGAACAGATCCGGAATCAGGTGACAGGCTTATAATATAATCCGAACTCTCTTCAAGATAATAATTCATTGAGCCGGCACCTTCGTTGAAGACAAGAAACTGTTTATTATCCGGAAGCGGGTCATCGGTATCAATGGCCACAAAAATAAATGACGGTTCGACTCCCAAAAGCGGCAGACTCGAAGCAATCTCGAGTTTCACTTGAACCGTTTGAGGATCATTGGTTGCATTGGGATCGCTGATGGTTATATCATCATAATAAATTCCATATGCCAGACCGGTTATATCAATCGACAACGTAATCGTCTCGCCATCACCGCCAAAATCGGGCGTTAATGTCAGCCAGCTTTCATTGTGGGTTGCAGTCCAGTTTAACGAACTACCACCTATATTATTTATCGTCAGATACTGATCATCCGGATCTGACGAATCGGCCACCGCAAAGAAATTAAAACTGTCATCGGACAGGCTGAAAACCGGCGGCGGCTCCACTAATACCAGTGTCACCGGGATAAGAACCGGATTATTGGTCGCATTGGGGTCTGAAATCGTAATCGTATCATAATAGGTCCCGGACGACAAACCGATAGTATTGGCGAAAACCTGGACCACCGAAAGATTGGTACCAAAAGCGGGTGAAACCGATAACCATGACGAGTTCCAGCTCGCGGTCCAGTTCAAAGTCCCAACCCCGATATTATCAATCGTTAACGTCTGGGCCGGCGGCGGTGACTGACCGGCAACGCCTTCAAAATACATCGAATCATGACTGACACCGATCTCCGGGTCGGTCGGCAGGGTTCCTATCTCCCAGCAGTACGGTCCGTTAAAAGCGGGTGACGGGGGATCCAGCAACCAGTCAAAAGTTGTTGATTGGCCACCTATTGAATCAATACAGAAAGTTCCCTCTTCGGATGATTGAAAGCTGAATTGAATATAAAGTTGTTCACCCAAACCAAAGGGCCAGCCGGCATTACTGATACCGGTAAAATTCAACGAATCGGGCAGGGCACCATCATAACTCCAGTCAAAAATTCCGAAATACATATCCCAATAATCATCAAAGCCATTATAAAAAACAATATTGCCGGTCGGTCCTTCGCCACCGACATCAAGATGGGATACGTTTAAAATAGACCCGTCAGGGCTGTAAAAACCGAATGGTGTACTATAAGACAGGCGGTAACCATTGGTCGGATCTGCCTCAACCGTATCATTATTATTCATATAAATGTCTATTGTAAATGGCTGGCCGATTTCAATCAGTCCCGGAAGCAATTCCGGATTGGCCTCGGCACGGATCGTCATTGCTTCAGCCGATGTCGAAAAAATAATCATCAGCAGACAAATCAGCGGCAAAAAGGCTCGTTTCATACTACCCTCCATGGTTTTATATTTTTTTTAAATGATACGGAAATATCATACATATCCGACAAGAGAAGATATAATATTTCAAAGCGGTAATCCATATTTGCTGTCTGAACAGTTTAATGGATGAAATACAGGTCGTTCCCAATTACAAAATATTTTCTCGTTTTCAATCGACCTCTAAATGATCGCCATTATAATGTACTGTTTACTCCTGCGTTTTGTAAAAATCGCTACTCTACAACCAGTTGGCAGACATATATGTAAGACCAACAATAACCTATATGATACCCCCACCGGGGATTATCCAGTCAACTATTATAATATGCCCCGGAAGGGCCGATATGTCAAGTTAAATTTGTATTATGAAAGAAGGTGTCTATTTCTTGCGGGAGCCTTTGGCGGCGATTTTTTTGCCGGAACGTCGTCTTTTTCGGTTTTTTGCTTTTTCCAGTTCCTGGACAAATAATTTTTCGAGCGTATAACTTGATGGCATAAAATCAAGCAGTCCCTGGGCAAAGATTTCATCAACCGTTTCAATAAAAATAAACTTGGTCTTTTTTAAAATATCGGGCGGCAAGTCTTTTAAATCCTTCTTATTCTCCTTCGGTATAAAGACCGTTCTTAAACCGGCCCGATAAGCGGCTGAGATTTTCTCAACCAGTCCGCCCACCTGAAGAACCTTGCCACGCAGAGTCATTTCACCGGTCATAGCAATATCATTGCGGATTGGACGTTCGGCCATGACCGAAGCCACGACCAGCGCTACCGCGGCCCCCGCCGAGGGACCGTCCTTGGGAATTGCTCCTGAGGGAAAATGGATATGAATATCAAAATTATCGAAATCATTATGATCAATGCCGAGAACATCCGATTTTGACCGTACATAACTGTGCGCCGCCTGAATCGATTCCTTCATCACATCACCCAGCGAACCGGTGGTAATCACCTCACCGCTGCCCTTCATCCGAAGACCCTCAATAAGCATCAAATCGCCGCCCATTCCGGTCCAGGCCAAACCGACCGCCACTCCGATCTCAGGCGATTTGTCGGGCATCTCGAGAAGGTATTTGGGTGTACCCAAAAAGGATTCCACAGTCTTTTGATTGACTTCGATACTATTGCGGAAATGAAGAGCCTTTTCCTTGGCCGCATGACGACAGATTCTTTCCAGACGCCTTTTAAACTTTAAAAGACCGGCTTCCATGGTGTAATTACGGATTATTTTTTTTAGACCATTTTCGGTAAAGGATAGGTCTTTTCTTAAAAGACCGTGCTTTTTTAGCAGATTTGGTATAAGATGTTTTCGGGCTATAAAAATCTTCTCTTTTTCGATATAACCGGTGAGTTCGATTATTTCCAGCCGATGACTGTAAATATCCGGAATGTTATCGTTCGAGCGAACCGCGCAGATAAAAAATGTTCGGCTGAGATCTATCGGCAGACCGATATAATCATCCGAAAAACGATTGTTATATCTGGGATCAAGTGCCTCCATCAAAGACATCGCCAGCGCCGTTCCGGCATCCTGGGCGAAACTATCAATGTCTTCTAAAAATATGACCGGATCCATCACGCCCGAATCCTTAATGGCCCTAACTATCAATCCCGGTCCGGCGGTCAAATAAGTTCGCGCACTGCCTTTGATATCGCTGATATCATCGACGCCGCCGACCGATAGACGGATAAACTTCCGGCCCAGGGCATTGGCAATAGCGCGGGCCAGTGAAGCTTTTCCGGTTCCGGGAACACCGGCCAGGGTCAGAATCGGACCATCGTTTTTATTTCCTCTCAATCGATTGATCGCAATCCGCTCCAGAATCCGTGCCTTAATATTTTTTGAGCCGTAGTACTCTTTGGCAATTTCCTTTTCGGCCCGTTTCATATCAAATTTTATGCCACCATAAATATTCCAGGGAATCGCCAACAGCCAGTCGATATACTGACGCGTTGCACCATACTCGGATGATGCCGTTGATAAATTGGCCAGCCGGTCAATTTCCATCAAACAACGATCATACGCCTCAATCGGAAGTGTTTTATTCTGTTTGACCTCTTTTTTTAGCTGAGTAATAATCTGGTTTTCGGAGCCAAGTCTGCCCATACCGGATTTACTACTCATATATGGCGCGGATTTTGGCGTATTGGGAACCGTTTCGATTTCTTCCAATTTACATTTTAAATATACGGCAAGTTTATCCAGGCGTGATTTCACCGAAACTGTCTGAATAATGTTACGCCTTAGAGCG
>CAZJLX010000006.1:0-13716 GCA_964546545.1 uncultured Ignavibacteriaceae bacterium
GTCGGGCTATCAGATAATCTTACATATAAGACGGATGAAGTTCGATTAATAATTGGAAAATAACCATGGATAACTTTCCCATCGACAGTGAAAATAGTGAGGGAATCACCGACAAGCTTATCCTTCTCCAAACGAGCAAGGCAGTCGACGGCCGGATTATTCATCATGTCCGCTAAAAGGCATGGCATAATGACTATCCAGATCACTGTTGATATTATAGTAATTTTCACCTGCTCCTCCGGTTTTGCAGGATGTAAACCTATTATATTGGTGTCAATTGGATCAGAATAGCCCTTTTTTACAAGATAAAGACCGGAATTAAGTCTGTCAATATAGAAGAATTGGTTGGTCTTTTGAAACATTTATTGGAATATAAAACGGCGGGAAAGCCCGCCGTTTATATTTTACAGAGTAATTTTACTTATCTTATTTACAGGGCCAGACTGCCGGGCAGGTCGGATCCGGGCCGTCTTTATATAAAAATGAGATAAGATAGGTTATATCAAAGATATTCACCGTGCAGTCATTATTGACATCGCCCGATTTCATCGGTTCCGGAGGCGGGCCGCTCTTGTACAGATATGAAATCAGATAGGTAACATCAAAGATATTAACCGCTTCATCCTGATTGACATCACCGCAGGAGAACGGTCCGGAAACGCCGCCGCTGACGCAGGCGGGAGAGAAATCAACGATCGGGCCGTAAAACATCGGATCGTAACCGTAAAAGCTGTATATCTCGATCGAAGTTGATTGTTCGGCTGTTGCCCCGGCGGAGATGGTGAAGTACAATTTCAGGACTGTCCCTGTCCCGGGAGCGAGAGCGGCGGTAGCGGTATCGGTATTATATATCGTGTAAACCGAACGTTTGTTAAAGGGATCAAAAACCGGATTGGTGAACTGATCAAAACCTTCCGTCAGGGTGCCCGTGTTTCTTGCCGAATCCAGCGTTAATTCCATGTCGCCGGAGTACTGGACCGGGATAATCAACCGATCCACCTCGACCGTGTTGGTCACCGATATTTCAATTATGACCTGTTCGCCCGGCTCACCACGGGCATCACCCGCTTTCATGGTGTCGGCCAGAGCAATAATATAATTGGTTGCGGTATAGGTTCCGGTCTCTTTAGCGGAATTGACGACCAGGCTTACATCATACTGCCCGTAGTCATTGTATATATGGGTCGGTGACTGGACATCCGAAGTTTCAGTGTCGCCAAAGTTCCAGGCCCAGCTACCGGGGGTCATCGAGCTATTGCCGGTGAAATTAACCGTAAACGGGACGAATCCCCAACTGGTATCGCAGGTAAACCAGGCCCGCTTGTCAGGCTCGATGTAGATATAAACTTCTTCATTCATCGGGTTGCAGCCTTCCCAGGGACAGTGCAGATTATCAATCGTGTACCAGGCGGTATGAGTATCGGCCCAGCCATAATTCATGTGTACCTGAGCGGTTCCGGATGGATCGCGCCAGCCGTCGGCGACAATAGCGTGCGAAAAAATACCGTAGAGCATCGGCCGTCCGGCAATAACCTCATCCCGAATAATTTCCGACCACATGGTTAAGGTGTGCGTCTGGCGGCTGCGCTGCTGTATCTGATTTAAATATCTGAAATACGACGGCATGACGGTCATACAGTTATGCGTGTAGGCTCCCGAACCGCAAACGCCGTAATCCATATTAAAACTGATTCCGACCTCATAGGATAATTCCGCCAGAGCGGCGTTTTGAGTGGCATCACAGCCTGAGTAGCAGTTTAACGGCATATCATCCCAGCTATATTTATCCGAAAAATCGGCTCCGAGAAGTTTTCCGGGTGAACTTCCTTCGCATGAATAGTCGCCACCCCAGTAATACAGATGACTGCCGACGCCTTCCAGCGGCCATTGATAATAATTCATCAACTGGACCGCCGCCGTTGCGACACAGCCAACCACTGTCCGACCGCCATCACCGATCGGGCATAATTGGTTATACGGGTCACCCTGATCCCATTGTGAGCTCAGCAGCGGCCCATATTCGGCCATAACCTCTTTACTGCCGGTCAGATCGGCAATAAAAGCCTCTTTTTCCATCAGGAAACGATCCCACTGGCGGCGATGTTCGCGGCCGAGAAGGACCTCACCTTTATCGGGCTGGACCGCATCCAGGCTGCCATAAAATTCGACATACATTCTCAGGCTATAATCTAAAGCCTGTTTAAGCATATAGGCGAATCCGTCGATATCATCCGGATTGAGTTCGGAAGTTTCCGAACAGACTTTGATCGGCGGAAGTTCTTTAATAATCGGAACAACAACATACCCGCTCGGCGCGATAACAAAACAGCGCCCCATTAATCGACCATCCATGTTGATTTCGCGCATATCGACTATCTGCGGATTAGACGAACCGGCCCATTCTCCTTTTTGTAATGTCATGTATGTCAGCCAATTGGAGCAAACCTGCCGTGCCTCATCGTATGTGGCAACTTCAGCCAGCGATGACATGGCCAGTACGAAAAATAAAAGCAGGGCTAAAAGGAAATAGCCGATTACATTCCTCAACAATTCACGCATAACTACCTCTACGGTTTTAGGTTATCAGCAGACGGCAAGGGGTATACTCTACTACCGGAAATATAGCATGAAAGCGGTTTATGTCAAGCATTTATGATGGCTGGGGCTGTCCCGACCGACTCAATTTATGGCTTTATTTGAGATCCTTATAGAATTCACGCATTGTTTCGTAATCGGAGCGGCCTTGGCCATATTTAAGGAAATCCAGATAATGAATACGAGCCGCCTTCCAGTCGCCTTCCCAGGCGGCGACGGTTAGTTTGATTAACAAGGCGCCGGGCGAATGGCTGTCTTTCATAAATAGCGTATCGGCATAAGCCAGAGCGATATCATATTGTTTTTTATGGATATAGGTCAGGGCGAGCGCTTCGATTATTGACGTGGTATCTGGCGCCAGGCGGTGAGCCTTATGGAGTATATCTATCGCCTTATCAAATCTTTTTTGCTTTATGTAAAGTTGACCGATCTGATTTAAAACATCATATTTATATCTTAATGCCAAAGTCTTGTTATAATATACTTCGCTGCTGTCATATTGCCCCATTTCGCGGTAAGCATATCCCATAAGTTGAAGATAATTATGATTATACGGTTCTCTTTTGATTAATTCTTGAGCCAGTCTTAACGCTTCACCATATTCGCCCTGATCAATATAATTGTATGCAAGCTTAGTGTTTCTATATCCTGGGAATCTATTGAATCTTTCTTTACATAGTTCTTTATAATATGTCGTGTCACCTTTTGATAAAATATAATTGGTATATATAACCCACCCATCTTCATCGCGAGGGCCGAGAAGTGTATAGAAACGCTTTTCGGCAGGAATGGTTTTAATGCCGGTGGTGAGGAAAGAAAATGTACAAAAAAACGTAATAAGGACATAAATAAATATCGTCCTTTTTGACATAAAAATGCTACATTTGTCTCTTTGATATAATAACAGCAGGGCAGGCGTTATTAAACACAATGACATTAAATCCCAATCACGCCCCATAGAAAGTGTCGGCCTGAATAAAAATAAAAACAGAAGAGAACCAAATGACAATAACGATAAATACGCAGTGATCGGATCGCAAATTATTTTTTTGCGGGTTGAAAGCCATAGGCCGAATAAAATTAATATCCCGGGGAAAATTACCATTGCCAGGTTGAATATCTCCAAAAAATGCAAAAGGCTAAACACCGTATATTCCGGCTCTGTCGGACGACCCTCGAAAAATGGCATAAATTGGAGTTTAAATTTTATTTTTGTCCCATAGAGCCATATCAGAAGAACCAACAAAGCGATTGCACCGACAGCCATAACAAAATAACCGATTTTCCTGATTTCGGGACGTTTGAATTTCCTGACTATCAAGAATGAAAATCCCGGGAGAAAATAAATCGCCTGAAGGTGCATCAGTATTGACAATAAATAAGCGCCTGTTACAGTTAAAAGAGAACTGCCTTTCCTCAGGTAATTTATAGAGAGGTTAATAAATATGGAAACAGATGCCCATAAAATGGGATAGAATTCGACATAACCGAAAAACATCAAAATAGAACCGGAAAAAAGCAATGTTGACAGAGCGAGGATACGAATGCACTTATCTTCGATTAATTTCCCAATTATAGACAAGACATTATAAAAGTAAATGACTCCCGATCCTATTGACATGATAAAAAAGGCGGTGTAAGCGGTTTCTTTGGTGTATCCACCCAGCAAATTTTGCAGTTGCTGGACAATAAATACTGAACCCGGTTCGGTTATTCTAAAGAAGGTTGCTTCGCCTCGACCAAATATTTCAAGCCATGAATTACTATCACCAAGAAACTGGGTTTCGATGCGAAATAAATAAAACAGAATAGAGCAGATCGTGATAAATATCAGTCGAGGTAAAATTTTTGTTTTCCAGAGCCATCCGTTAATTTTATTGATCGTATTTTCGATTGTTTTTTCAGGGACAGGTCCAATCATCAGGTAAATGATTAATAAAAAGATAAAAACATATAGATATAGATATATATCGGGGAGGAAGTTAAGATGATTAAAGCCCCACATCGATGTCATCGGCAGAAACGAGGCCAATCCGAAAAAAGCAAAAGTGGCTATAATCGAGATATTGACAGCATATTTCATTATTTATTCAAGATCCTTATAAAAGTCGCGCATTGTTTCGTAGTCGGAGCGGCCTTGGCCATATTTCAGGAATTCCAAATAGTGAAGACGAGCACTCTGCCAGTCACCTTCCCAGGCGGCGACGGTCAGCTTTATCAAAGAAGCGCCGGGGGAATGTTTATCCAAAGAGACAAGAGTGTCGGCATAAGAGAGGGCTTTGTCATATTCTTTTTTGTGGATATAGGTTAGGGCGAGAGCTTCGATTATTGAAGCCGTATCGGGCGCCAGCCGGTGAGCCTTGCGGAGAACAACCAGCGCGGTATCATACCTTCTCTGTGCAATAAATACCTGACCGATTTTATTTAACAGGGAGGAATTAAACGTTTCTTCGACCAGCGCATTTTTATAATACTTCTCGGCCTCATTAAATCGGCCCAAATCTTTTAAGGCATCCCCCATCTTTTTACACAACCGAGCGTTATTTTCGTAATGATCTATACTTTGATACAGTTCAATTGCCTTTTGATTATCTTTTAACTCATGCTTGTAATAATAGGCAAGAAGTTCCGTGCAATATTGAGAACCTTTATCGCTTAGGCCGAGCAGGTCATGAGCGCGACCCAGTTGCTTTTGCGCCGATGAGTTAGTCAGAATCCAGCCCGACAGAAGGAGAATCGAAAGCGAACCTATTACAAAGGCGTTATATTTGCTGATCTGTTTCATGCCCTTCCCGAACAGCAAAAGAAAAGATAACGATAAGCCAATTATTCCGGCCGGTGTCGAAAAAAGGTCCCAGTCGCGGGCGTAACCAAGTTTGGGATCAATCAATAACATAAATAATAAGGCTGAGATGATTAATATAAACAGAAAAATGGCAAAACTGCCCTTGTACTTTATTACCCTTTTGGCAGGAATTAATAAAGCCAATATAAGGAAAGAATATGGGGCGATAAGCAGTATTTGATTGAGAATATCATAGAGATGCTGTGGTGAAAAAAGGGAATACTCGTTTACTTTGAACAGCGGCAGAAGCAATCCCGAATAAGGGGTCTCTATCGCCACCTTTATAAATTGTCGCGAAATTTCCTGGATTATTAAAGCAAGTATTACAGTTCCGACAATTAGCGGGGCCAGATATTTTTCTCTAAACGACTTTAATTCCCCGTTTTTCAGGTTAAGATAAGCCAGATAAATAAAACCGGGCAGAAGGAACGAGGCGGTTATATGTGAAGCAATGGCCAGGGAAATTAAAATCGAGGCCTTAATCAGGCCCCGACCGGATATCAGATATTTCAATGAGTACAAAAGAAACAGCAGGCTGAACATATAGTACAGCGAATATGATTCGACATAGCCGAAATAAATCTGCAGTCCGCCGGAAGCAAGAATCAATATTTTGGTCAGGGTCGCAATCATCGAATTAACCTGTTCGGGGAATTTATATAAATATATGGCGTTTACAAAAACGACGCCCGACAGAATACTTGTAATCACATAAGATAACTCGGCCGAATTTATATCGAGGAGTAACAATAGACGATAAAATATCGCATGTATATAGAAATCGAGTGGTTCGGTATGATAATAGATCAATCCCTTTTCAATTTCATATACACGCTGATAACCGTCGCCCAGAGAATGCACATGAACTCGCAATAAATAAAATATAACACCGGCGATCAGGCTTATAATAATAATTCTGACCGGTATTGACAGTTTTTGAAAAGAACAACTCAGTCTACTTAAGAAGGCAACAATTTTATTGGCGGTATAGGGATAAATAATGAATAATATTAACAGCGTATAGATTCCCAATACATATTGGGGAAAGTACTTAAGAAAATTAAATCCCCAGAGGCTGTTTAACGGAATCATACCGGCCATGATATACAATGCTGATAGGACAATGGCCGGAATTGCAAGGCGACAAATGTATTCTGGAGATTTATTTTTATTCATAATAATGAATATCATTTATAAACTCGATGTCCCGGGACCATAAATAATATATTAAATTTAAAGACGATTTTGCCAGGACATTCAATCAATTAAAAAATTAATATTTTTGATAAATAATATAGTCTCAGCCGAAAATCAACTTAATCTAATCCTGCCTTTACTTGACTTTTATCAGCCAATTTGTCTTATTAATTATTAGAATCCGATTTGGCATTTAGAGGAGATTCAATTATGTCTGAAAACAAATGTGAAGGTATCTTTCATAAAAAATCGATGCAACCGGCGCCGTTTCGGTTCTGCCGGGAATGCGGCGAGATAGTCAATCCAAAGATTAAGCCGAAAGATGACTGTGCCAAAAATCATACTTTGCGGAAAACCAAGGGTTATTTATTCTGTCCTGATTGCGGCGAACAGCTTAGGAAATCATAGTGGCGACCGCCACTGGCAATTATTGTTCGGCCTGAACTTGATGTTGTGCGGCTGAACTATCGACTTCTCTTAACTTTTCATCCAGAAGGCGGCAGCCCTCAAGCAAAATGGCATCATTGGAAAGCTGGTTATTCGGCTCCGGCAGATCATCTAAGTTCACCGGATCGACCGACCAGACCCCCTTGGACCATGAAATGCCCTGATAAACCGCTTCAGGTCCGGTCCAATCATCACAGGTAGCATGGATGATCCGGCCAACCTTAAGATATATGGTCATTTGTCGACCCGACGCGGTGATGCTGATACGGGCTGTTTTTTTGCTGTGTCCCATCATCTGCAGCAAATCTATAATATTCATATCAGCCAGCGTGCCATGCGTTCCCAAATCCTGAACGACGGAAATCCGCCGATTCGATTCCGCGTCAAGGCGGGAGCGGACGCGGTTAATCTTGATTAGCAACAGGTCGATATTGCCGTCGAGCGAAAAGACATCTTCAATACCGTATTTTAAAATAGAAGCCGAATCCTCCGAAACATTGCTGTCGGTCAGGACAAAGGTCGGCCGGTGGCATATTGAAACACCGTTGGTGACCAGTCGATGAATAAATTCGGCCACCTCGTTAACGCCGCCCGGTTTTAGTAATAGCTGTATGTCGGGATTATATTGGTCGGCCAGCTCGCAAAACCAGGCACATGATTCGGCAATCTCGACCAAAAAATTGTCATTTATCAATTTTCCCTTAAGTAAATCAATCGACTGATAATGGTCATTAAAAATCAGTACCCGGCAGGCTTTGCCGTAAGAACGAACCACATCACCGATAGATTTTAGCTCGGCTCCGGATAATAGTTCATTTATATTGCCGAAATTATTCTCATTTCCGCTTTCTCCCGTATCCTCGCCAGCCTCTTCTTCTTTTCTTTTTTCAGGATTAAGTCCGAAAGAATGACTACGAAAATATCGTATTATGGCACATTTCAGGATTTCGCTCAATGCTATATAAAGTTCAAAATCTACATTTGGTAAAAGTTGCTTTAATTCATCGACCAATTGCGGTTGATTAGGATTCTCGCAGGCTATTTTCAGGAGATTTTTTGCCGGATTATATTCAAAGGCCAGCAATTTATGTTGCCAGACGAAGGCGGCGGGTAAAATATCCAGTACATTTTGCTCAATAGTCTTATTCGAAAGACATACAGCCGGAAATCCGGTCAATTCGGCCAGCGCCTCGGCCAGCGATGACTCATCGGCATATCCGAGGCGATAAAGGTGGTTTACCAGCGAGCCACCATATTGATTTTGATAATCGAAAGCTTCGCGGATGTTCTCTTCGGATATGGAACCTTTTTTAGACAGAATCTGATCCAGACGCAACTGCTATCCTCCGAAAATACGCGGGTTAACCCCGGATTTAAATTACAGGCACTACGCTATTATTTTCGGCTGTTTCGCCCGGAATATTATGTTGGAAATAAATTATTGGTTTTTTGCCGTTATGGCGGAAAGACTAACAGCAGCCCGGATTATCGTCACATCCGCAGGTCGGTGCGGTTCCGCGCAATCTTCCTATAATTATGCCATAGGCGCAGCCGACGCCGGTATTAACAGCCAGCGCCTGATCCGGGCAATTTTTGGCGCAGGCGCCGCATTCCATACAGTTATTGCGGTTGGTTATTGCCGCCTTTTTGTTTTGGAGAGAAAAAACCGAATGGGGACAGACAATAATACACATCGTGCAGCCGGTACAAAGGGTCTGATCCAGTTTCAGCGTAGTGACATTTTTTAAATATTGTAAACCAAACATATAACTTTTCTCAAATAAAAAGCCCAACCAGCCATAAAATTAGTCCCAACGCCACTCCGCCCATTTGTAGCGGCAAGGCGTAGCGCATTTCCTTCAACACGCCGGACATCGATGTATAAGTAGAGCTTCCGGTAAAATTCATAGCCAGAAAACTGACGGCTGAGGGAATTATAAAAAACCAGGCGAACAATGATATTGAATTTTTAAAAAGATTATGATTTCCGGCAAACAATAAATAAACACTTAAAGCCAATAATAATCCGATCCAAAATCCCTTTAAAGCAAACGCACGGCCGGGAAGGATCGGAAGCAATATAATCGGCAGTGCAACCCCCAAAATAAATGCAATCAGAATTATCAGGGCATTTATCAATCCAATATAGACGACTCTTTCAAAAGAATAAATGCCATTCCCCAAACCGGATAAAAGAAGAAAACAAATAGCAATAGATAACGCAAAACGCCCCGACATCACCAGTTCGACCGGTATTAAAGAGATTCTGTCTTTTAAATCAAATCTTACCTGCCGCATCTGCGAGGTTGCTTTGCGATTATTTTCAATAAAACCGGGGATATCCTCGGCTCGTACCGGACCATAAACCACGTTAAAACCGGTTCGCTTTTTAACATCATGAGCCGCCACACCCGGGGCACCCAACTGCGGCAGAATCAATTGTCGATGGGTGATAATTTCAGGCAGTCCGACTGATTGCACCTGACGGACTATTTCATCGGTACCAAACGTTCCTTTGCCGGCGGCACACCAGACATTGATTCCTTTGGTATCAAGCACCAAAATCCAGCTATCGATACTTGTCAACTCCCGGCGGAGATGGTCAAAAGACATTTTAAAATTGGCCGAGATAAAAACTGGCGATTTGGAATCCGGATTCCCCACCGCATATAGGCCGGGTTGAACAGTATAGTTGGCTCGACCGATACCCCAACGTATTTTCCAACTTCCGGAAAAATCCCTCCACGTTAATTTGGTATCAACTATCGGAATATCTCCCAACGGAGTGGATAAATAGCCGGAAATATAGCCGTTTTTGAGTCTCTTATTTTTGTTGGATATTGTCACGATTTGCCGGGGTTTTGGCTCACAACAATGATCCTTCAAATTTTCGTTTTTTAAACCTGACATTTTGGCTATTCTATTTTGGCGGCGAACTGACTTTATCACAGGCCTTCAGAATATTTTCAGAGCTGATTTTACCGCCTGAAAAGACTACCTTACCGTATTTGCCAAGTGTTACCACTGCCGGCATCCGGTTCAGGCCGAGCTGTTTCATTCCGGAATCGAAACCAAGCCCATCCTCGCGGACAAATACTTTACTAAGCTTGATATTTTTTTTGTTCAGCTCGGATATGGCCAGGTCGATCGCGGCCTCATCACTCTTAGTCAGATTTTCGCTATGACGTAAAAAAACCAATAGAGCCAGATCCGATCCCGATAGTTTACGCTCAAAACCTTTTAAATTATCAATATTAACCTGATTACCTCTGGCGGCCATAACTTTTGATGATATGCGGTCTGGGATATTGCTGCGTAAAGAACCGGAGGTATTTCGGGGTGCCGCGGTTTTTTCCGGCTCATTCTGAAAAAGAAAGTAAGCTCCTGTGCCGACGGCGAGTATTATAATTACGGTGACCAAATATGTTATCCAGCCATATTTTACTTCCGACATATTGCGTTCCTCTCAATTTTATACCGCATAATTATAATGTAATTCGAGATTTAAACAAGTGCCCAATTTCGTCAGATTTGTATATTCGATCCGGCTTTCGCTTCAATCAGGATAAGAGTTTCATAAATCGACTCGGATCCATTTATATTTTCATTCACCGGGAGTTAAAAACAGGTGTATCAGTGAAAAAACCCCGAATATCAGACCTCTTCCAAACCAGTAGAAGGCGTTCAAATTTTTCCAACGGGCCACCAGGGCGCAAGCGACTGCCAAACCGAGCCAGGCAATAGCCATCCATAAAATAGAATCCATACCGATCATAGCATTATTCCCCGTAAATATACATTCAATCATAACTCACAACGGCAAGAATCATTCCCGGAATGAAGTAATTTTTATTGACCATTAAGCCATTATATTGCAGTGCATTCTATGTCGAGACGCATTAAATTAATTCTATAATATGGGATTATTTCCACACTTTTGTGCTTTTATACCGCAATTATTCAAAGCGCAATATTTGATCAAAGTGGCATTGATATGAAAAGGCTAGTCTGGCTTATCCGATAATAGACGTAATAAACTAGGTTGACTCGGAAAAAAAGCGCTACGCATTTATGTATAAGTAGGGGGAAATATAATGTCACGCTGGTTTAAAATCGTAATGGTCATTATGGCTGTATTCGTCATCAGGATGGCCATTAAGGTAAGTATGAACAAGCCGACGGAGCTTGACGTGGCGATCAAGGCTGATGTCATCTATAATGCTTATCAATTGAATGCCGCTGAAGCGGAGGAAATGTACGGCGGGGCCAAGGTAACGATTGAGGGTATTATTGTCGATGTGGTCGGCAGCGGTACCGATTTTAAGCTGATTCTGTCCGATTTTGGCTCATCCGGAAATCAAATCCCGATGGTTGAGTGTTATCCGTGGAAAATGCGTCGTTATAAGTCGAGTTATTATGATCCCGGCATGACGGCATCGATAACCGGACGGATCCGTGAGGATCAGCAGTCGGGTGTCATCAAAATCGACAACTGCCAGATAATTGCGATTTAATTTGGCGGCAGGTAGAAGTACCTGTCCTTCGTATTTAAAAAAGCCCCGTGAAACGCGGGGCTTTTTTAATAATAAAAAATATAGAGGAGTCAGATTACATATCCATATCGCCGGTGTATTTGTCGGTATGTTTCGGGTCGACACGAAGTCGATAAATTGCCGCCCAGGCTTTCATACCATTTTCGGCATAAGGCGCGGCATCTTCGGCGAAAATCAAATCATTATCTTCAGCGCCGTCAAGCCAGTAGTAAGTCCATGCGCCATGATTCAAAGTCGGGGCATCATAGGAATTCTTACGGTTTGAGGCAGTGGCCATAAATGTTCCGGATGCGGCATCGGAGTGAAAATCACCGATGACGCAGGCATCAAGCGTCATCAGCTTTTTTGTGCAGTCAACGGCATTAAAATATGACATGACATAGCCGTGGGTGACATAGTATAAATCGGAAGATATAATACTGGATCCGTAACCGGGAGCACTGCCCCCATGACCGGAATAGCAGAACGCGATTTCATCACCCGGGACCGCCTGATTGATCAGCCACTGCAAACCGGCGGTAATATTATCGGCGGTGGCGTTAAGATCAAGATCCATCTGGACCGAAAAGCCTTCACCCTGAAGCCATGATTTCATTGCCTGTGCATCATCATCGCAGTACTGCAAATCATTGGCGGTTCCCTCATAGTTGGAAATCCCGACGACATAAGCATATTTGTGAGCCGGATTCGGATTAGGATCACCTGAGGATGTATCCGGTGGCGGTTTTGGTGGTTTCTTATAAGATATTCCGGGGCCTAAATCTGATATATCCAGAGTAAAATTAGCGACAACTTCGGGAGGTCTGGTTTCAATAAATTGCGGTCGTTCGACCAGAACCGCGGTAGGAATCCGGGAATCAGAATTGACAACCCGCGGCGATTCACTACAACTGAAAAGAATCAAAAGGGTGCAGCAGATAAACAGCAGTGTTAGAAATTTCTTCATCTTCCTCTCCTTTACTGTTTATAAATTTGGCGTACAGTTACTCAAACAATTTTACATTGGCATTCCTCCCATCATATTTGAATATTTTTAAAAATTAAAATGTTTCACCAGCGATCTGTCCCTTATATTTAAAAATAATATATATAAAAAAAACCATTTTAAAAGGCATTTTTGGCCTGTTTATCTGTTTCGGGAGGGATTTAGAAAACAGGCTAAATCGAGCCAATTAAGACAAATAACGGCTTGTTTTTTTTTAATTATTTATTATATAGGGCGCGTAAGTAAGTATAGAAGAAAGGATATTGTTTTATGCTGAAAGTTACCGATCGTGCCGGAGAAGAATTGAAAAAAGTCTTGAGTTCCGAGCAGCATAAAAATAAAAGCCTTATCCTTCATTTTATGGGTGCCGGCTGAAGCGGCCCCTCGATGGGTATGGCTCTGGATGAGTCAACGGAAGGTTTGGAGCAGCTTAATTCCAACGGCATCAATGCCTGGATAGATCCGCAGTTAAAAACATATCTCCTGCAAATGGGCGATATTAACATTGATTATGTTACCAACGAATATGGGAGCGGTTATATGGTTACTGTTGGGGAATCAAAATGCGGTCAGGGCGGATGCAGTTGCGATACGCCTAATTCGTCTAAATAATATATAAAAAGCCGATTCATTTAAAATTTTTGGGTGATTCGGTTTTTTTTGCATTTTTTGGCCCTAAACAGTCTGATATCAGGCTTTAACAAGATATCATTTATCTTGACAATGTTTACTGCTTTGGTTAATTTTTACCTTTATTTTCTTTAGAAAGGTTGATGCTTTGGGGTCCGATGAGACGACAACAACAAAGATGAATGACATTTTTGACAAATGCCGAAATTTTACTGCCGCCCGCGACGTCAAGGCGGCCGGATTGTATCCTTATTTTAATCCTATATCATCCGGACCGGGTGATGAAGTAGTCATCCGCGGTCAAAAACTGATCATGATCGGCTCCAACAACTACCTGGGGTTGGTTAATGATCCGCGAGTAAAAGAGGCCGCCGCCTCAGCGGCTTTGAAATATGGCGCCGGATGTACCGGTTCACGCTTCTTAAATGGCACTCTTGATCTACATATTGAACTTGAGGCCCGTT
>CAZJLX010000006.1:13726-16305 GCA_964546545.1 uncultured Ignavibacteriaceae bacterium
GTTTGGCAAAGTTTATGAAAAAAGAGGCGGCGCTGGTTTTTTCGACCGGTTTTCAAACCAACCTGGGGACTGTCTCAAGTTTGGTCGGGAAAAGTGATGCGGTTATTATCGATCGCGGTGATCATGCCTCGATTGTTGATGCGACCCGGTTGTCTTACGGAAAAATTATAAAATTTGCTCATAATGACATGGTTGATCTGGAGCGGGTCTTGAATAATGCGGTTAATAATGGCCTTCGGGGCGGGATAATGATCGTAGTCGATGGCGTCTTTTCCATGGAAGGTGACATTATCAATCTGCCGCCACTGGTTAAAGCGGCAAAAAAATATGGCGCTCGGGTGATGGTGGATGATGCTCATTCAATCGGTGTCCTCGGTGAAAACGGTTGCGGTACGGCAGAACACTTTGGATTAAGCGATGAGGTCGATATCACGATGGGAACATTCTCAAAATCATTTGCATCTTTGGGCGGTTTTATCGTCGGTGATGATGTCATAGTTGATTATGTCAAACATTTCTCCCGGGAGCTGATTTTTTCGGCCTCGATTCCACCTTCAAATGTGGCCTCGGTTATCAGGGCGCTTGATATCATTGAAAGCGAACCGGAGCGAAGAGAAAATCTGTGGAAGAACACGCATAAGATGCACCGTGAGTTAAAGCGGCTCGGGTTTGATATCGGTCGCACCGAAACTCCAATCGTACCAATTGCCACCGGTGCCGATATGGACACTTTTGCTTTTTGGAAAGGGCTTCTGGATAATGGCGTTTTCGCCAATGCCGCCATTACGCCTGCGGTTGCCCCGGGGCACGGCCTAATTCGCACCTCATATACCGCCACTCATACCGAGCAGCAACTGGATCGGGTGCTTGAAGTAATTGAAAAAATCGGCAAAAAAATGGGCACCATTTCATAATGGAAGCCGAAACAAAGCAACCCCCGGAAATTATCGAAGTCGATTCCCCGGGACTGTTAAATAAATTTATCCTCTATCCCTTTAAGCTTTACAAAGATGACCCTAATTGGGTGCCGCCGCTTATTATGGAGCGCAAGGAATTCTTCGATAAGAAGAAAAATCCGTTTTTTCGCGGCGCCAAAGTAAAAATGTTTCTGGCTCTGAGAGAGGGCCAAATCGTCGGGCGAATCGCCAGTTGCATTAACTATAATCATACTGAGTTTCACGGAGAAAAAACCGGATTCTTCGGATTTTTCGACTGTATCGATGATTATAGTGTGGCCGAAAAACTGCTTAAAGTTGTGATGATTACGCTCAAGTCCGAGGGGATGGAAACGATGCGCGGCCCGGCCTCGTTTTCGACCAACCATGAAATCGGCTTTTTGATCGAGGGTTTTGATTCCCCGCCGACCGTGATGTGCACCTACAATAAACCGTATCTTCCGAAATTGGCCGAAAAATTCGGCCTTAAAAAAGTAATGGACCTGAATGCGTATTATATATCAAATAAAACGCCGATAAATGAACGCCAGATGAAAGTGGTCAAAAGAATTCAGGAACGAAGCAAAATCAAAATCCGCCATGCGGATTTTTCCCGATTTGAACAGGAAATTGATGTTGTTCGTCATATTTATAATCATGCCTGGGAGCGCAACTGGGGTTTTGTCCCGATGCAGGAGGATGAGTTTAATCATTTGGCAAAAAACCTCAAGGATATTGTCGATCCTGACCTGCTTTTGATAGCGGAAGTGGATGGTCAACCGGCCGCTTTTTCGATGGCGGTGCCTGATATTAACATGGTTTTGAAAAATTTAAACGGTCGCTTGTTCCCGATCGGTCTGATCAAACTCCTCTGGAACACGAAAATAAGAAATAAAATTGATGGCCTGCGACTGATGACGATGGGTGTGGTTCACGAATACCAAAAGCGGGGTATTGACAATATCTTTTTTGTGGAGACCTACAATCGGGCGATTGCCAAAGGGTATACCTGGGCGGAGCTGTCATGGATTCTGGAAACCAACGAGCTGATGTGTCGTTCGGCGGTTAATATGGGGGCCGTCCTGAGCAAGAAGTACCGTATGGTTGAAATGCCGATATGATACGCTGGAAATTTATACTGATTTTTATCCTGCTGGTGTTGTTGTCGTTATCATTATCGTGTCGCAGCCGCCTGAGTCCGACTTTGTATCTTGTCGACGGCGAAACCAACCATAAGCTAAATAATGAAAACTGTTATTACCTGAACGATTTCAGATTAATCAATAGTCCGTCTGAAGATCCGCTTCGATCGGGTGATGGATCAGTGTTGATCACCAATCGTTCCATAAATGATCCGGATTTAAAAATTATCGAAACCGGTTTGATCGAATCATACCGACAGATTAATTACCGTCTTTATATTTCACTGCCGCAGGAAATCAGGATTGACTCGCTGGATATAATGAATCGCTCTGTTTGTCGTATTATCGGTCTGTTTGAAAAAGAAGCGAAATACCGGCATTTTGAATGTCGTGAGGGATATATCGTTATCGATACGGTGAAATCTTCCCGTTTTTATGCGCGGATGTATGGTAAGTACTATAATTTCGAAAATGACTCACTCATTTTCGACGGCGCAATGAA
>CAZJLX010000007.1:0-10655 GCA_964546545.1 uncultured Ignavibacteriaceae bacterium
CACCGACCACCAGATGCTCCGCAAATTTATAAAACGGATTATCCTTATACAGAAAGGAGAAGGTGCATAATGTTAAAAATGCCCCGAGCGTCGTCCATAAAAATGTTTCCCAAGTCATCTAACATCACCTCCTAAAGATTTTTCCGCTTACGGGTGGCCAGAAATCCAATATTACCCATAACAATGAAAAGAATAATCACGATATGGGCGAATAATTGTATCCTCATACCGTCCATTGCTCGACCCGGATTACCGGCCAACTTCTCAATCTGAGCCGCCCCAAGCAAACCGGCCGCAAGACCGAAAATCTGCCCGGAACCGAGGTACGGATACATGTCGGCACCCATAACACCGGTTACGGCCAGCGCCAGAGGAACACCATAATTGCCATGACCGTAGGTAATCCACATCTCGGCAACATTTCCGGCCGCAAAATCCAATACCAGCTTGCACTGGGCAAAGTTTTTAACGCCCCGCATGATCGGTATCGAATCAATCGGTGTCCCGTAATAATCGGTTGGGAAGGGGACTCTGAAATCGAGACCCATCGCCTGAATAACCACCGCCGGATAAGGTTTATAACCCAAAAATACATAATCAATACCGTTTTGAATCTCGCGACCCTCATAAGTCACACCATTATAAGTAGCCGTCTGTTTAACCGAGTCGGTTATATCGGTTATTGCCTGATGCACCATACCCTGACCAAGATTAGATAATGTGCCAAAAATTACTTTTATCTTTTTGCGGAAACATAGTTCGGCAATTACGTAGGTTGACGGGTGAAGTTCCGCCAGTGCGTTTGGGTCATAGTCAACCGACAGATAGATTATGTCACCCTCTTCAAGGGCGTCAATTCTTTCGAAAATCGATCTAACTTCATTACTGAGGGTAATAGGAACCGCAAAGCTCCAGACATAGGTTACCACACAGACAATAGCCAACAGGAGGAAGACCCAGCGGCGGTCAAGCGACATCATTCGATCAAATATATTCATTCTGTCCTCCTTAATCCCGGCCCAGATAGGCGCGTTCGATTCCAAGAATTACCTTCAGCGCTGTTGCCACCATCCCCAGACCAACACCGATAACAATAGCTCTTTTGGCGGCCAGATTGGGAACATTCAAGAGCCAAACGGAGAACTTTTCCATAACCGGTTGAAGAGGTCCCAATAACGGGTTAAAGCGGAGCATAATCACCAGAGCGGCAACCAGAAGCAGGGTTGCCAGCAGTGATCTGGCCCTGAAAGCCCGATAGGCAGCCGATGATATAAAAAAGGCCAGCAATGAAAACATCGTAGCCTGAATCGGAATGACGATATAATTATAAAAATGGACATACATATAATTATCCGATCCGACCGCTGTCGAAAAATATCGGAAATAATCAAAACCAAAAAATATCATTAAAAATAGCCCGGCCAATGTGACAATGGCGTATTGCCAGTTCTCCTTTTTATGCCTGACCTTCTCCCATGAGACTCTTGTTAATGACCAGATGCCTAACGCCAAAGCAAAGACACCGATAATCATCATCCAGTCCATAAAAAATGCATTGACCCATTCGGATGCCTGATGCGGAATAAAATACTGAATAATCATGGCGAATCCGAATATGAAAACCAATGCTAGTGGAAATTGTCTTTTCATATCTCTTAATCCTTTCTAACCGGTCACGTGGAAAAATTCCGTGAGGCCATGATAACCCAACATCAGTAATATAAACCCTAGAATGGTCAGGAAAATGACACCTGCTTTAGCATAATCCTGAGCTTTCAAAGAACCGAGCAGAAGCGGTTCTTTGCCCAAATAAGCCGAGGCGGCATATAGCTCTTCACCGATTAAACAATAATCGCAGGCAACCACAAAAAATGGAATCTGCGAAATCTCGTCGGTACCCGAAATCTGAATCGACCCGGCAACCGTTCCGGTTTCCGCCAGAATCAGAGATTCGGCATAAAACTTGCCCATATACAAGTTGGTCGCAGGACGTTCACGAAGCATAACTCCATTGACACCCGCCACATAAGCAAACTGCTGGTTAGTTACGAAATAGACCATATCCTCGTTATACGAATCGGGACGACCCGCATCAAGATAGGCCGTTCTGACAGTCTCCTGCGCTACGGTCATAACAATCGGATCATAACAGGGAACAATCAGACCGGTCTGATATTCGGCAACCTTTTTGGCCACACGACCGAGAATCGTATAGGATGCAATCGTGGCAATATCGGCCGCCGTTCCCAGTCCCAGAACATACAATATCGGTTTACCCATTTCGGTGGCCCGACCAATCGCTTCATCAATCGCCTCGATTCCGGCCAGACGGCGGACAAACAGATCAGCCCCGCCTTTGGCCTTCTGGATAAAGAATACCGTAAGGAATAAAAATCCGACGACCATCAAAAGTACGACCAGCCGTTCCCAGTTGAACCATTGTCCGTAGGATTGTACCGGCCCAAAAACTTCTGAATCTGAAAATACGGTACTATCGATCGTCAAGGTCCGAACCCTATAGTAATAATCGGTATAATCGGGCATATAATCATTTTCTTCCTCGGTAAGGGCCCCAATATCCTTATATTCCGTCATCCTGAAAAGCAGGCCGGAACGAACCTCAAACGGCCCGTCGGGCGATAATGCCCGATAAACCTTATAACCGACGGCATTCTGCTGCCCGGCACCGTCATCGACGGACAAATCCCACGACAAATCGATGGCATGGCCATGATCATCGGGAGAATCGGATCCGGTCAGATTGGTCACCGGCGCGGGCAGTATTACCGCCGCCGTCTGCGTATCCTCCATATCCGCCATCCCGGAATTATCCTGTGCCGGAGCCACAGAACAAAACATCGGCAACGCAATCATTAATGCGATTAACATCTTAAGCAGCATAAAAGCCTCGCATGTTTATATAAAATTAATTTATTAGTCCAAGCCAATCCTTGAATAGATAGGTTAGACGTCCCACTAATAGGGAGACACGTCCCATTACCGTATATCCAAAAGAGGCGCCAAAAGTAATCATCAGCACCCAGATACCGACGCGGGAAGCAACGCCAAAGACGCCTTTGTGTTCCTTGGAAAAAAAGAAATAAATCAGGCCGCAAAAAACACCAACCACAATCACCCAGTTACTCAGCGACATGGCCAGTTGACCCGATGCGGAAAGTGAGAGATGAGAGAAAAAGTAGCTCGCTCCCTGCCAGTCAACCAGCATCGGTAGAAAAGTATTGCTCACCTGAGAGATAAAATCGGAGCGAAGGTATTGGATCAGGTTCAACCCGGCCGTGGTTCCGACAATCCATGCCAGCGGCCAACGTGATATCCATCCTGCTTTTGATGATATCCGCATTAGAAGCAGGATTCCCAGCGCCAGGGGGATGATATAGAAAGGATCCAATCCCTTAAACGGCACACCAAAAAACCGGGACAACCCGGATGAAAGATTGGGAATAAGGTTACCGACCAGAGTCGACCAGAAACCGACACACATCCAATAGGCGGCTGATATTCCGACAAAAAGATGCTCGGCAAATTTGTAATACGGATTGTCTTTATATAAAAAGGAAAATATTGCCAGGGTCAAAAAGGCGGCCAGCGTGATAAAGAAAGCATCACGTATCGAAAGCCATAAGCCAATCCCGGAATCGTTAAGCCCCAGACCCTTTATAATCCAGCTTAGAGCAAAAAGAACAATGACAATCAGGAGAATAATTATTGATATTTTTTTCGATCCGGCCATAATTATTTCTGTTTCCTGCGCGATACAAAGAATGAAATATTGCCAATCACAATAAAGGCAATAACTATCATGTGGGCCAATGTCTGCGGACCCATCATTTTAATCCCCGGCGTTGGCATATCTTTAAATTGCGAATGATTTTTCTTCAACTCCGATTCATATTCCGCGGCACCTTTAATACCACCCAACAATCCGAGCATCTGGCGGGGATAATAGGGATATAAAAGCGGTGCCGATACTGCCGCACATCCACCGGCCATTGGAATATTACCCTGCGCGGCGGCAAACAGGACCCATTCTTTCACACCGGGATAACCGCCGCCAATCGAAATAATAAAATCCATATCTTTCAAAGACCGAATGCCGTCAAAAATCTCAAGTGAGTCAAGATCAATCCCGCCGACATCAGTCAGATACAGTTTTCTGAAATCGGTAATAATGACTTTTAAAACGCCGATTCCCCCCGCCTTGAATCCGATATTGATATAATCAATGCCATATATTTTGTCCGGGAATTCCTTTTTTATGACCGAGTCTATGGCGGTCGCCGCCAGCGATTGACCGGTTGCCCAGAGCGCCATAATATAAACTTTATGCCCTTTGGCCAGCGCATGCCGAATAAAGACATTCGACATCGGCTCCACTTCGGGGGCCATCGATGGACCATAATCGTAGGATAGTAAAATTTTTGAACCGGGCGGCATATTTTCGATTTTATCATAAACAGCTCTGACAATCGGGGTCGCCTTTTCGGTAAAGACAATATTAAAGAGAAGCGGGACCGATACGGCAACACCGATAAACAAAAAGATAATCCGGCGATCGACATCCCGTCCCCGCAGAGACAGAATCAGGAGCCAGATCAAACCGGCGCCGATTATGAGAGCGGATATTAATAAACCGAAATTATTCATTATCGGACCCCAGATGAGTACGTTCAACACCCAGAATCAGGCGCAGTGACATCGATACCACACCCAGCGCAATACCAATCATAATTGCCCGTTGACCAGCCAGATTCGGAGAGGTCATAATCCAGATCGCCAGGTTGGGAATCTGCAATAACGAAAAGGATTCGGGAATCCAGCTTGTGGCATAAACGCCCAATGGCGTTCGACCTAGCAAAATAATAAATGAGGCAATCAGCAGGATTGTGGCATCGCGGTTTTTCGCGCGGAATGCGCGATATGAAGCGGAGGCGACATAAAAGGCCAGCAGCGCATACATCGTGGCCCCGAGCGGATTAAAAATCCAGTCATAAAGCAACTGAAACAGTGAGCCGGTTCCGGCCACATCGGCCGTGATCCCACCTGGGTTCCAGAGCTTGAACAACCCGGCGATCAGCATAATCATAAAACCGGCAACAGTTACCAGCGAAAAGGGCGAAGCAGGTTTCCGCCCCCGAGGAAAAACGCAAAAACAGCAATAATATCAAAAAATATTGAGAAATCCTCGCCCCAAGTCTCGGACGGCGGGAAAAAGACCGATAGAATCAGAACCGTTCCGACGATAAAGGTGATTGCTATTGGGACTTTTTTCCTCAAAACGAAGTCTTCTTTCTCTAATTGGTAATCGTAAACAGTTGCCGCATGAAATCCTCAAGCCAGATAAAAAATGTACTACCCCAGGCATAAGAGACGGTCGCGCCCAAGACACCGAGGATTATCGCTATCATCGCCATTAATTTGCCGACATCCTGTCCCTTCAGGGAACCAAGCTGTTTCGGTTCATTGGACAAATAAGCCGAGGCCGCAAAAAGTTCCTCGCCGATCAGAGTATAATCGCAGGCGGCGACAAAAAACGGCAATTGCGCCGGCATAGCCGTACCCGCAATCTGTATCGCACCGACCGAATTACCGGTCTCTGCCAATATCAGCGATTCGGCAAAAAAGGCACCGAGATAAAAACAGGTGGCCGGTTTTTCACGCACCATAATACCGTCAACCGCCGCGACATAACCGAACTGCTCGTCGGTAATATACCGCACCATATCATCATTATAGGCATCCGGTCGACCGGCACCGATATAAGCTTCTTTTATGGTCTCACGAGCGGTTGTCATTACTATCGAACGCGCTACCGGCATATTTATCTTTATATCATAATCAGCCACAACTTTGGCTACCCGACCCAGAATTGTAATTCCGGCGATCGTCTGAACGTCATCCATATCATTGATACCGGGAATAAACAAAATCGGTCGACCCATCTCCGTGGCCCGTCCGATTGCCTCGTCAATCGCTTCTAAACCGGCAATCTTGCGAATAAACAGCCTTTTGCCCCGCTTGGCGTGAGCGATAAAGTATGTTACCGATCCGGCAATTAAAACCAGAATTACAAAGAGATTTAAGAGATTCCAATTGATAATTTCTGTAGTACCTTTTATTAAATCCGATTGGCCCGATATTATTTCACCTCCGGAATACAGGGCATGTACGCGATACGTATAAAACACGTCCCGCACTGCACTGTCATCTTTATAATAAGAGACCCCGGGCAAAACCGAACCTATCAAAATATAGTCGCCCGTTTCCACATCGGCCCGATAAATGTCATAACCGGATAACGAGTCATCATCAATTGATAGCTCCCAGCTGACTTCGAGCGCTTCCCCCCGATCGTACTTAAAATCTGAAGCCGTCACCAAAGTGGCCGGAGCGGGAGTAAAAATCATTGATGAATCGATCGCAATATTTTCATCATCCTGCGCCTGAGCAGGCAAGGATAATATTAAAATCAGGCAAATTAAAATATAAGACAGATGACCATAATACTTTTCCATAGTAGCCATGCTATTTTATCATTCCCAGCCAGGTTCCGAAAAGGAAATCAAGCCGGCCAAGCATCAGTGACATGCGACTCATAACAGTATAACCAAAAGAGGCACCGAAAGTTGCCATTAAAAACCAGATGCCGATTTTGGCCATGCCACCAAAAACGCCCTTATGCTCCTTGCTGAAAAAGAAATAAATCAGACCGCAGAAAGTTCCGCCAATAATAAAGATGTTGGAAATTGTGGCACCGACACTGCCTCCATAAATTGGCATAATTGTCGCCTCAATCTGAAGCATCGCATTTGACACAAAATAAAACATCATATAGACACCGGCGGTAGCACCGATTACAAAAGCCAGCGGCCAGCGCGACAACCATCCGATTTTACTAAACAGACGAGTTAACATTAATATACCGAGTACGAATCCAAACCATGGTGCAATTTGCGGATTGATCGGATCGGTAACCTGAATATAAAATTTGCCGTATAAATTATCCCAGAAAAAAGTAATAAACCAATAACCGGCTGAGATTCCAACAAAAACAGCTTCGCACATTTTATAATAAAAATTGTCTCTATACAAGAAAGAGAGAATCCCAAGAGTAAACAGAGCCGCTAACCATGTACCAAAGGTACCCCACGCTTCCATTATTTCTTTTCCCCTCTCCCCCTGTCTCGGAAGAACGCAATATTTCCAATAATAATAAACAGGATAACAACAACATGAGCAAATGACTGCGATTTAATAAAAGTCGTTGCCTTATCGGGAAAGCCGGTCAATTTTTCAAGCTCGGCGCCACCCGCCATACCGCCCATGAGACCGTCCAACTGTCCGGCCTGCAGATAGGGATAAGCCATAGGTGCCTGCACAGCGGTATTTCCGGCCGACATTTTCAATCCAAAACGATCAACCGCTCCCTGGACCCATTCCACGGTGCCCGGTTTTCCGGCAGAAAAATTCATACAGTAATCAACATTAGAAAAGTTTTTTATATTCTTTAATAAAGGAATGGAGTCATAGGGCGTATTATAAAGATCGGTCGGGAACATCGCCTTAAAATCTACACCCATTCTCAAAATGACAAATTCATTTCCGGCCTGAAAACCCAAATTGACATAGTCTCGGCCGTATTTAATCTTCTTTTTCAGTCCGGGAATATCCTCAAGGGCTCTTTGAATTGCCTGATCCGCCTGTTGAGGTCCTTGAGGCCAAAGCCCCATTATGATAATTTTTAAATCCTTCGAAAAAGCATATTTCATAAAAGCGACCGCCATCGGTTGTAATTCAGGAGCTGAAGGAGGATCGTAATCAAAAGCGGCCAGGACCTTCGAACCGGGCGATAGTTTTTCCAGTTCATCATAAACCGATTGAACTTCCGGAGAAATCGGAACCGGCAGTTTAAATTGCATAAAAAACGGGAGAGTCAATGAGACGCCGACAAATATAAAAACAACTCTTCGCTCGACATATTTTCCTTGAACAGTCCTAATCCCAACGATAATAAACGCCAGGAACAGCAAACTAATAATAATCCATGAAACAAAGGCCGAGAACTCAAGCGGTTTCGGAAACAGAAAATAGGCGAACAGAAAAAATGCCGTTATGACAATCGCCGCAATAAGCTCTTTTATTTTAGTCGACATTAGTCCCCTCCCAAGTAGGCTCTTTCAAGCCCCAAAAGAATTCTTAAGGAGGTAGATACTAACCCAAGAGCAATACCAATCATAATCGCTCTTTGACCGGCCACATTTAAAATACTCATAATCCAGTTGGCCCATTGTGATAACTGGTACGCTTGAGGTAACCATCCGGAAATCAGATCGCCCACCGGAACGCGGCCCAGCATGACAAAAAATCCGGCCAATAAGAGAATCGTCGCTTCAAGATTGCGAGCCCTGAAGGCACGGTATGAGGCCGATGCGACAAAAAAGGCCAACAGAGCAAACATGGTCGCCGAAAGCGATGAATAAACCCATTCATATAACCAGTTGAAACCGGTTCCGGCGTCGCGGAATGAATATACCGGATCGGCATAAAGACCACGAATACCGTCGAAAAAACCGAAAAAGACAATCAATAAAAACGATAAGATTATTAATAATGAATGCAGTATATCTTTTTTCCTGCTTATCTTCATCAAAGATATTTTTATCAGATTCAGGGCGCCAAGCCAAATGGCAAAGGCACCGATAATCGAGAACCAATCGTTAAACCAGTTTTCAAACTGGTTAAAAGGCCAATGCGGTATAAAGTAGGCAATTAGAAAAACAAAACCGACTACGAATGTTATTGTAAGCGGAATCTCGCGTTTCATTTCCTAAAAACCTCTCTCCTACTTCACCGAGAAAAAATGCGAAACATCGACACCAAATGATTCCAAAATCACGCCGACTAATATTGCAAACAAAAAAACCGCCTTGCCGACATCCTGACCCTTTAATGAACCCAATAATTTTGGTTCATGAGACAGATAGGCCGAGGCAGCGAACATCTCTTCACCGATTAATGTGAAATCGCAGGCGGCAATAAAAAAGGGTAACTGAGCCGGCATCGCCGTACCAGCTATCTGTATTGCTCCGATAGAGTTACCGGTCTCCGCCATAATCAGTGATTCGGCAAAAAAGGCGCCGATTAAAAAGACTGTGGCCGGTTTTTCGCGAATGAACAGACCATCAATCGCCGCCGCATAACCAAACTGGTCATCGGTCAAATACCTGACCTGATCCTCTCTGAAGGCATCGGGATGGCCGGCTTTGCTGTACGCTTCTTTGACAACTTCCCGGCCGGTCACCATAACAAGCGATCGGGAAACCGGCACATCGATTCGTGTTCCATTTTCAGCCGCAATACCAGCCACCTTCCCCAAGATGGTAATCGATGCCAGGGTTTGGACATCGTCCATATCGTTAATACCGGGGATATAATAAATCGTACGACCCATCTCGGTGGCTCGTCCGACAGCGTTTTCAACCTCATCAATTCCGGCGATTTTCCGGATATAAAACTCTCTGCCGCCTTTAGCCCTGATAATAAAATAGATAATTGATCCGCAGAGAATAACAATGCCGACAAAGATATTCAGCCGGGCCATATTAAACCACTGGGCAATCGATTTAACCGGACCAATCGGATCGGTTTCCGATTCAACCTGCCAGAGGATTTCACCATCCGAAAGAGCATAATTTAAAGCAGTAACTTTGTAAAAATATTCAATATCTGTTGCCGCACGGTTATCGGTAAGGCTGTTTTTTCCATTGGTAGTATTGCCGATTTCCTCAAACGGACCGTCCCGGTTTTCGGAGCGATAGACTATATATTCTTTCACTTTGCCGTCAGCGACATCATCAGGCGATAATTCCCAATTGATAAAGATTGCACCACCGGCATCGTTGGGTACATCAGACGCTACAACATCGCGGGCCATCACCGGCGTAACATTGGGAGGCGGCTGCATAAGCGAGTCTGAAGATAATAAAATATTTTCGGGATTATCCTGTCCGACAGCAGTCAGCGTGCAGACAAACAATAAAAGCAAATTTAAGGCAATCAGCTTACTTAGCAACTTTTACTCTTTCCCAATCGTTTGGGTCAGGTTGATGATTGATGTCACAGCCGTCGGTGCATCATCACATCCAAACCCGCATCTTCGGCATTTCGTATAATTTTATCGCCAAAGTTTTCAAAATCTAAGTATAAGCGCCTCTTATGTCAAGGTAAAAAAAAGCTAACCTGATAACGACAAAAATTATATAAATTTTACAATAAAATGCCCGTCATCAAATATGACGGGCAAAGAGATATATTCCTGACGTTTATATCCTGAACAAATACTGGAGTTTCATAAAAAACTGACGTGATGATAGCCGCCATTTGGTAGACTGATAATCAGCAGTTATCGGCAATTCATCATAATCTACTGTGGTACCTATATAAAAAACCGAAAACGGTGAAATCCGATAAGTTAAAAGCGGATCGATATCCCAGTGAAGATTAAAATCGTTGTATTGAACAAAAAGACGCAGGGATAGCTGACGATTGACCTGATAACGAATTCGGGTCCTCGTAATTACTCCTTTATAATATGATTCCCCGGTCTGCCTGTCTGCCCCACTGTAAAAAGAAATATT
>CAZJLX010000007.1:10665-15972 GCA_964546545.1 uncultured Ignavibacteriaceae bacterium
AATCCGGTCGTATTTTGTTTTTTCGGATTCGAGATATAACGGATCCCGACACCCCGATTTATAGACGCCGACATTCCAACTTGATTATTTAAGCGGCTGCCAAATCCAAAATAAACCGACCAGAGATCATCAAACCAGACATCATTGAATTTTTCACTTTCATTATTATAATAGAAATCGAATGAAGTCTGGGCGAGATTAGTCTGCACTGACAAACCGACATTAATATTACCCTCTTTATTAATCTTTTCGAAATTCCAGCCTTTATGGGTGCTAATTTGCGGTTCTATTTTTTCGATGATATTGTTTTCCAAATAGAAATTATAACCGGCATACATCGAAATATGCCGATAATTGTTGTATGGATCATAGCCGGTTTCTGTCCTGTAAGATGGGCTGGCCTCGTCATAACCGATACTAAAGTTAAGTCTCCTTGCCTCACGTTGAAAACGAGTTATCAGCGCGTGGCCATAAAATGATTCTCCGTCAAATAGAGCCGTATGTCGATCCTTATTAAAAGTGTAATAATTCAGTAAGGTGGCCGGCGATTCATTGGTTCCGAAAAAATGATCGCCGGTATGATCATCAGGTTCCTTGATATGACTGCCGATAAACTGACCATCAAGCCTGTAATTCTTGGTTAACCGAATATTACCGTCAAGGGCAAAAATTGTCCCCGAACCGCCGCCGTCCAGCCGCCGATCGGTAAATATAAAACCAAGATGTGAAGCATTGTCAAAGGAATGCAGACCGCGAAGAACATTTACCGTACTTTTGCCGGTATTAAAGACAAAATCACGCTCCTCAAGAGGAATTGTATAACGAGTCGCCTCATCCCGAACCGACAAAAATCCAAAGGTCGTCCGGCCAATCCGCCCGGTTAATTTGGCCGCAAATTCAGGATCCTCAATCGAACGGGTATACATTGAATTAAATAAAGTCCTGAAAATATCACTTCCTTCTTGGAAAAAGGGACGTTTATCCAAATTCATCAGCTCGACTGTGGAGTTAGCGCTAAACTGCGCCTCATCCTCCTCCACCTGACTGAAATCCGGATTATAAGCGGCTTCCAGAGTTATATTCGAAGTCACCGCATACTTGCCGCCCATCGAAAACTCGCCGTTTGGGTCATGATTTTCAAATTTGGATGCCGGAACGCTAATATCATTTAGATAGCCGGCCTGATTGGAAACATAGGTCGGGAGCAATTCTATGCCTTTCCCGGGTTTCACATTTTCTATTCCGTCTATCGTTCCCCACTGGCAGGGCCAGCATTGCTCATTACGATCATAAGCCGCCCATGAATACTGGTTAAAACTCTCGCGCGGGCGGTTGCGCCAGAGATCAATTTTCCAATTTTGAATATCCTTGTTGGGAAAACGCATACTGGTAAAGGGAACAGCAATCTCGACCTGGAATCCCGAATCGGTAATGGTTGCCGCCGATTCCCAGATCAAATCAAACCCGGCATCCTCTCCCCCGATTGATGACCAGAGTCTATCTTTTTGTACCCCATAAGGATTTACAAAAAATTCATAGGCCCATGAGGCATTACCGTAAGTGTCAATCAACAATATGGCGGCATCATCGGAACCAAATTGATCCCGTTGACACATTGTGGCGCGAATATCTTTCGGATTATCATAACAGCAAAAAGCAACATAGAGATTGTTTTCGTCGTAAGCCAGCAGCGCCTCGGTGTTGACCGCCGGTTCGGTTTTATCGCCCGGATTACGCTCTACAAAATTATTTATCATGCCGGCGTTTTTCCAGCCCGGATCATTGAGATGACCGTCGATTTTAATATCTCCCGAGGCCTTGACAACGGTTATTGACGGATTAAATACCGGCTTAAATGTTTTGGTGGCTAGCGCGGGAAGCGTCAACAGAAAAATTCCGAGCAGGACAGAAAAAACTATCAGGCCCGACTGATTCCTGCAAAAAGATTGATTTGTACTCATTTTCCGACCCTTTCAATATTTTTTCCCAACGACCTCCATTGTTTTACTCCTCATTAGCCTTTGTCTGGACAAACCGCCGTAAGTCAATGTTCAAGGCGGTTACCCTGAGAACAACTTTACGTCATCAGATACGAGGCTGAGATAAAAAGGTTACAAAAAAATATGGATCAGAAATAAAGAGGAAGTTTACCTAACAACGGGGATAGAGGGGGAGATCTCCGTTATACTAATTGCGGTAAACTTCCATGATTAATTTACAATTTTTAGCCAAAAATGTCAAGCACAAAACGCCGCCTGACAAATAGAAAACCAGAATCATCTGGACATTTTTAAAATATTTCCCGCTTTATCCACAAAATTTTTCTCCGACCCAACCACCTTACTTCAAGCAGGTTAAGACAAATAGAATATTACTTTTTAATATATATTAGTCTTTCTTTTTTGATTGATTATAGATGCACTAAATCCATAAACGACTCAACAGCTTAAAAATCGGGAAAATATTTCCGTTTTTTGTAAACAGCACCCTTGATGCCTCATAATGTACCTATTATCAATATTAAATTAAATAAATCCTTATTTGAATGATGAACTTTTTTACATGGTCGGGATTATATTGTTAAAAAGGAGAAATGGGATGAAACAGCTTTACGTCTGTATAATAATCGCAGTTATGACGCTTGGGCTAATTTCAATACCAACGCAAAACTGTACTGCCGGTGAAATAATACGGCCGCAGGAAATTAAAAGTATGCGGCAGGTAATATACGACAAAGAAACCTATGTTAAACTGGCTGACTTATGGAAAAAATATTTCGATGCCTATCCTTCCGAATATGCCTATGCCAACTGGATGTATGCCTCGCGGTATGCCGGCGATGAAAAATATTGGGATAAATTAAACGAAGGCTTGAAAAAATATCCGGCCAATCCGACTCTGCTATATCTGAAATCGATGGAGTTTCGCGGCGTTGAAAACGACGATGAGGGTCGTAAATTTCTGGAACGCGCAGTGGCGATCGATCCGGATTACACCGATCCCTGGTTCTCGCTGGTCACCCATTATATGGAGGCCGGTGATAAGGAACGGCTGGAAATGGCCTACCGGAATCTTCTTTCTAAAGGCGTTATAACCGATGATATCATGGATTACAATTACAATATGCTTCTCAGCATGGACAAGAACGGAATTCTGATTACCAATGGCGATAATGATACCTACCCCGGCTGGATTTTAACCACTCTTCTGAAAGTGCGACCGGATATCAAAATAGTCAATCGCTCTTTGCTTAATACAACCTGGTATCCGCTATATATTATTGAACAGGGTCTGCCCCGCTTCATAAATAAAGGGGAACTTGAAAAACTAAGAGATTCGATTAAGGACAATATGAAATCCGATAAAGGAAGAATAAACACTTCCGGGCTGTTTGGCGATACTCTGATTTTAATGCTGATTAAATCAGCCGAACGGGCGGGCCTTCCGGTCTATTTTTCAAAAACCCTTTATATCGGCGATCAATTAAAAGAAAGTGTGGAAAAAGGTCGGGACCTTGGCCTCGTCATTCTCGTTACTCCTTCTTCCGATTCATACAAAGATCAACTTCGAAAAGTATATAGTGTATGGATCGATCAGTTCCGCACCGGCGGGCTTGACGGCTGGCGGCTGCATCATGCCGATGCGACCGATGCCGGACGGTTTTTAGTCCCGAACTATGCGGCCGGAATCGCGGCCAATCTTGAAAATATTAAAAAAGATACCCCCGAACTCAGAACCGGTCTCTTTCACTGGTATATAAATCATATAGAAGAATTACTCTCCGAAGAATTTCGGGGAAAATTCGCTCAAGTATGGAACAGGTATGCTTCGGATATTAAGGAAATCAAAAATTGGTGCAAAAAACAGGGCCTGGAGTAGTAAACCAAGACTGGATTTCATTTTTCAGGGCCAAATCCGGAGACCACAGAGCCTGGCGCGAACTGCTTGATAAATATCAGTCGCGCCTTTTGGCTATTGCTTTGCTTATCACCGGCTCATCCTCATCGGCCGAAGATATTGTCCAGGAGACTTTTATGCGTGCCTTCAAAGCTGATATCAGTCATGTCAACGGCAATGTACAGGGCTATCTGGGAACCATATCTTATCGACTGGCGGTGAAAGAAGCCGAACGACAAAAACGTAACATCGATATTAATAAAAAAAATCTGGCTGATGGCAGAAACAATCCGTTGAGTAAAATATTAATTGAAGAACGTGACCGTCATGTCGCTGATGCGATTCGGTCTCTGGATAAACTGCATCAGGATGTTCTTATACTGCGATTTTACAGTGAACTGAGTTATGAAGAGATCGCCGATCTTTTAAAAACCCCGCTGGGGACTGTAAAATCACGTATCTTTTATGCGATAAAAGCCTGTCGTAACATATTACAGGAGAAAGGAATATTATAATGAAACATATATCCGAAGATAATCTGCTCCAATATGCTCTGGAGACACTTTCCACGGCACAGGAGCGGGAGGAAATCGAGACGCATCTGGCAGAATGTTCTGACTGCCGGACGGCATTAAAAAAGATACAGGATGACATTCATGTTATCAGTTCCGTAAAACCGCTGATGTATAATATGGAAGTACCGAAACAAAAGCGGCGCTTCGTAAAGAGGTACGCCTTTTTAAAAGTGGCGGCGCTCTTTTTGTTTGGACTTTTTGTCGGATTGGGAATCTCCGGTCGGACAGATCAGGAAATCGTTTTTATTTCTCCGGTCTATCTGTATCAGTCTTCTCCGGCCGATTCACTTTTCGGTTATGCCATTCCGGATGCCACGCAGATGTCACAATCTTATTATAATGACAGCAGATAATCTGTCGAGTTATACCGTTCTCGGCCGATATATCGCGGCGATTAATATACCGGCGATTATCATTATAATCGGATATGCGATCAACCAGCCAATCAGCCACTTCCCCGGTATCGGGTAAATTGCATAATCAATAAGACTTGTCGATACCGAAAAAGTGATGCCGACATACAACCCGAACCTGATCCCTTCACCTCTTCCTTTGTTTTCATATCCTTTGATAAAAATAAAACAGAAACCGAAGGCCAAAATCAAAAAACCGAGCATCATCCAGTTGGCATATCCGTTACCGTCCGCCGCCGGTCTCAGCAGATAAACCGCTTCTTCGTACCAATCCTTCATAATAAGACTATGAAAAACCCACTGAATTAAGAATATATAAATAAAAACTGCGACACTTCCGATAATATAACGCGGGACATTCATAACAGCGCCTCCCTGTTCAGGTTTAAGCTGCCGGACATTGAGAAGTCAGGCTTAATTTT
>CAZJLX010000008.1:0-15940 GCA_964546545.1 uncultured Ignavibacteriaceae bacterium
CGGGGAGGAAAAAATTATTAAAATCCTGCGGGAGAACAAGTCGCTTGGTTCGCGTGAAATATTGGATAAAATATATTTGGAGATTAAATCATTCGCTTCGGTTTCGCATAATTTTGATGATTTAACGATGGTTCTGATTAAAAGAGAGGCATAGGGCCTGTATATTTTTGGATGCATCAGTTTCAGACTTGACGAAGTTCATCGTTCCGTCGGGATCAGCGAATTCGGGCAATAAATTATTTTTTGGATAACCGGCTTATTTGTATAACATTATAACATTGACAAACAGGCTGATATCATTAACTTATAGGAAAAGAGAACATATTTCCCGGGAGAGAAAAATGAAAAAATCAATATTTCTTCTATTTGGCTTATTGGCGCTTCTGATTATCGGATGCAGCAGTGATGATGATAACGGCACCACGCCTGAAGAACCGCCACCGCCGCCAGCCAGGGTCATTGTTGATACGACTGCAACCGCCCCGACGATGAGCGCTGTCGATGAGGCAACCTGGAACAATGTCGATTCGACTTTAATTACAATCGGGGCATAGCCGACTGTTTATGGTAAAGATGCAGTGCTTGGACAACAAGATGTTGTGATGAAAGCCATTAGAAAATCGGATACATTGTATATAAAAGTCAAATGGAATGATAGGATTGTAAATCTTTGGGGAGATTATTTGAGGAAAACCGAAACTCTTCGGAGGTGGGAGTTGGTCAACTCAACGGGGCAGGATATTTTTTCAATTATTTTAAATGTTCCTGATACAAGTGTTGATAGTGGCGCAGTAGATGTTTGGCGATGGATGTCTACCAAGACCGCGGCTGGCCGTATGGCTGAGGATTATTGGATGGCAATATCAGATGATACGGCAATTTCGGATTCGTATTTGAATTATACCGTTTATCGTGAGAATGATCTTTACTATTATGAACCGACCGCTATGCATAGTGATTCATCTGATTATACCGGTCAGTATTTATTTCTGGAGGACACGGTTGCGTTTAGATTTGGCTACCCCGTTGATTTCTGGCCGACCAATTATAAAATGCCGGGGTATGTTATAGATACAAATATTTTCAATCTCCCGACTCGTGATTTGCAAAGCAGATGGGATGTGAGGGCCATTTCACATTTTGATAGCGTACAGGCTACTTATCCGAATTATACGTGGACAATAGTTTTTGAGCGGGCGCTAAATACGGGGCATAATTCCGAAGATTTGGATTTGTCAAGTTTGGATTCGGTTAAAATGTCAATTATCGCCGATAATAACTCAAATGCTGTCTACACCAAGGATAGCTCCGGTTCGGCGCCTTTTTGGCTGATATTGAAACCGTAAAAATAGTTATATAGAAAATTACAGCCGACCCATATCCGGGTCGGCTTTTTTTTGGCGCATTCTTTACATATCGAATTGGGAGATCGCCGCGTCGTTCCGAATCCCGACCGGTCGGAATACGGAATTCCTCGCGATGATAATCTTTTTTGTTATCGTAATTATTTTGCCTGAAAACTTGCCGGACAGAAGGCAATATTGTATATATAAATATGTTTTGTACCAAGTTAAACATAATCAGAGGAGAATAAAATGGCGCTGAGAAATTATCAGGAATATATCGACTCGCTTAAAAAGATGCGGCCGAATATTTATAAGTTCGATGAGTTAATCGAGGATGTCACGACTCATCCGGCGACCCGCAACACGGTCGAGGGTCACGCCAAAACTTTCCGTTATAATAACGATCCCGATCATAAAGACATAATAACAACCACGTCGCACCTGACCGGCGAACCGATCAGCCGGTATCTTTCTATAATACAATCTGCTGAGGATATGTTTGCCAACAGCCGGATGAAAAGACATATGTTTCATATCACCGGCAGTTGCACCGGCGGACGGTGTGCCGGCTGGACGGCGCTGAATTCGATGTTTATCACGACCTATGAGATGGATGAAAAGCTTGGTACCGATTATCATCAGCGTTTTTTGACCTGGCTGAAAGATGCCCAGGCGCGGGATATTACTATCGCCGGGGCGCTGACCGATCCGAAAGGTGACCGGACCAAAAGTCCGTCGCAGCAGGATGACCCGGATATGAATCTGCGGATTGTCGAAAAACGTGACGACGGAATTGTCGTGAGGGGTGCCAAAGTAATGATTTGCGGTGTGGCGGCGGCGAACGAAATATTTGTTCTGCCCGGATCGGCCTACCGTGAAGCCGATAAAGATTACAGTATCTCATTTGTAATGCCGAAAGATATCGAAAATCTGACCATTGTCGAGACGCGACATCCCTCGGATATGAGAGAATACGAAGACGGATTCGACGCCCCGGTCACCGATGGCGGCATTACGCAGGCCTATCTTTTCTTTGAGGATGTTTTTATTCCGAAGGATCGAGTTTTTATGTCGGGTGAATCCGATTTTACCGGAATCGCGGTGCGGAATTTTATCGGCCCGTATCGGGCGGCGATCGGCGGTTGTGTGGCCGGGCAGGGCGATATAAAGATCGGCTCGGCGATTTTGACGGCACGAGCCAACGGTCTGTCGGCCAAAGTATTCAATGACAAAGTTGTCCAGATGCATATCAATAATGAAACGACCTATGGGATGGGTATTGCGGCGGCGGCGATGGGTCGAAAGCATCCGTCGGGGGCATGGACCTGCGATCCGCTTCTGTCCAATGTCAACAAAGTGCATGTAGCGACACTGCCGTATGATACGTCGCGGCTGGCTCAGGATATAGCCGGAGGTATCGGCGAAACCGGGTGTATGCCGTCTTCAAAAGATTTCGAGTCGACCAAGTATGGTGCGCTGATTAAAAAGTATATGAAAGCGGTCGCCTCGGCCGAGGCGCGCGCTCGCGCGGCGCGACTGGTCGAGTGGGTCACAATCGGCGGCGGGGTGCCGGGTTGTATGCACGGCGGCGGTTCACCCGATGGGGCCAAACTGTTTATCCGGGCGACCGGTGATCTGGAAAAGAAAGTCGAGATCGCGCGTAAATTAGCGGGGATTGAAGAAGAAATAAGCGAACCGGTTAAGAAGAAGTAAGTATATTTGTCGGGATATTTATTTTGCGCTTGATTCGAATGGCAAAACCGTATCGGTTTGTCAAACGATCTAAATATTTATAATATCAGCGCTGAAAAATATTGTTGCGCAGTCATTACGCAAATTCGTAATTTAGACTATATTAATTTCGGCTAAAAGAAAATTAATATCTTTAGTATGAATTATTATAAGGAGTAGACCAATGGCCAAGTACACAATCAGAGTCGACCGGGGCAAAAGTGACGGCACTTTGAAATTCAATCATGGTTCGGTATCTGTCTCGACCAAATGCTGGTGGGACCCCAAAGTGAAAATCCCGGCCAGCACCTATCCCGGATGTTCGGCAACGACTATGGCGACTAAGAAAAATTCAAAGAAAAAGCCGAGAGAGGCAATACTTATTCCGAGTGTGCCCGGGCATGCCGGTATATTTATTCATATGGGTACCAGCGCCGCCTGGTCAGACGGCTGTATCGTAATAAAGGAAAGCGAAGTTCTTAAAATATATAAAGAGATAGATCCCAAAAACGGGAAAAATGTCGATGTAGTCGTGAAAGATGTTTAATTATCAAATAAAATTCCTTCGGGGGAGAAATAATGCAAAATAAATTCAGAATTAAAATCGGATTGATTATTTTATCTATTATGGCGGCGGCTCTATTACTGTCGGGCTGCTGCGGCGATTCGAATAAAACAGCCGGCGCCGATAAAACGGGTGGTGATGCACAGTTTTTTGTCAGTACTTTGCTAGGTGTTGAAGATCCTCAGTTTTTAAGCAAGGACAGCGATGGAACCGAACAGGTCGATGAACTGAAGATCCAGCAAAAGTGGGGTGAATTATATAATAAGTACAAAAAACAAGCTGAGACCGGCGACGAGACAGGATTTAAGTATTACCTGTTTATCGGTTTTATGGCTGATTTGCAGCATAATGCCGAATTGTCCGAAGCCTACTCATCAGATTTAATACCGATATATGAAAAGGACCCCATGACTTTTCTGGTAATATTGCGAGAACTTCCATATCTTATTGAGTCATCCGGTTATTACATGAATAATTATTTCGGATTTGAGGATAAAAACGCCGAGAAAAAGCCAGATTTTCTGAAAAATAATAAACAATTTATTTTGAATATTCTGGGCGCCGAGGACGGTGCCAGGCTGTTAAGTAAGTTTGATTGATTTGTACTGGCTGAGCGTTGGTTTTTTTCGACTGGCTTGATAAATCTCGCCATCACCGGGTATCGCGACCTACTGCTTTTCCTATATGGTTTTGAGTCATCAGGCTGACGAACCAGACGGCGAGGAAGGCCATCACAAAACCGGGCGCGAGGGCATAAACCAAATCTTTTAGCTGTGGTGTGAAGTGCCAGACAATAACCGTCAGAGTCCCGACCAGCATGCCGGCTAAAACGCCCTCTTTAGTCGTTTTACGCCACCACAAAGTCAGAAAAAGAGCCGGGCCGAAGGCGGAGCCCAGACCGGACCAGGCAAAGCCGACCATAGTGAAAACAAGATCCTGAGAATAATAGGCGATTATAAAGGCGGCGATCCCGACGCAAAAAGTAATCATCCGCGAAACATTGACCAGTTTTTTCTCGCTCGCTTTTTTATTGAAAAAGTTATGATAGATATCTTCCGAAACGGCCGAGGTTGTCACCAGAAGCTGGCTGTCGGCGGTCGACATCATGGCCGCAATCGCCCCGGAGATCAATATTCCGGCCAGCCAGCCGGGCAAAAGCCGGGTGGCCATCAGCGGCATAATTTTTTCAGGATCATTAATCGCCTCCGAGGCAAATATGGCGATACCGAACAGGCCGATAAACATCGCCCCCCAAAAGGCAAGAACCGCCCAACTGATTCCGATTACTGCGCCTTTGCGGAGGTCATCCGGTTTATTGATAGCCATAAAGCGTGCCAGAAGATGCGGCTGGCCCATATAACCGAGACCCCAGGCAAGGCCGGAGATAACCGACAGGGTGGCTAAAATCCCACCGTCGCCGCCCAAAAGCGAGAGATGATCGGCTTTAGTTGTTGATATATATGTGACAATTTTGTCCCAGCCACCGAATTCGATCAGGCCGACAATCGGCAGGAGGACGAGAGTAAAAAGCATCAGAAGCGATTGGACAAAATCTGTCCAGGCGACCGCCATAAAACCACCCATGATAGTGTAGAAAAGAATAATCAAAGCGCCGATTAACATACCGTAGAACTGCGGGATACCGAAAGTGACATTCAATACTTTACCGGCTCCGATAAACTGCGCGCATACATAAAAGGTAAAGAAAAAGACGATTATTAAAGTTCCGAAAGTACGAATGACTTTGCTGGCATCATCATATCGGTTTTCGAAGTACTCCGGGATAGTCAAAGCATAATTAGTTTCCGATTCAATACGTAATTTGCGCGAGATAAATATCCACGAAAAGAGAATTCCGGAGGTGCATCCGATGACAACCCATATCTCGGATAAACCGGAGGCGAAAATCACGCCGGGCAGACCTAGAAGAAGCCAGGCCGATTCACCGGAAGCTCGTTCCGAAAAGGTTATTACCCAGACGCCAAGTTTTCGCCCGGCAAGGATATAGTCAGCCAATGTTTTGTTGAAGCGGAAAGATATAAGTCCGACGACGAGAAGGATAATCAGATAGACAATGAAGCCGATTAAAATGGCGCTCAATAGTCAGCTCTCCGTCCTGTCAGGAAATAGTAAATTATTCCGGTCAGCACCAGAATAACCGGAGGGGTGAAGAGCCAAAAATATGTCCAGAAAGTCATTTGCTTAAGGTCCGTTTAAACTAATCCGATTTGTTATTGTCCTCCGAATTTTCATCAATCGGGGGGTTGACCCATTCTTCTTCATAATAAAGCGATTTTTCATCGGAGATAGCATGATTATCGCGAATCTTTTTTATCACCGCAAAAGCGGCGGCCTGCCCCGAAGCAATAACCGAGATGATATATCCCCAGATTGAGAGGAAAATCAAAAAAAGCGAAATCGCCATAATATATCCGGCGATTGAATTATCGGCGGTTCCGGCTGCCAGACGATTTATATGTATATTAAATCCGGGAAAAAGTGAAAAGGTCTCAGATACCAAGCCGCTTTTCAGCGGCAGGTGGGTAAGTCCGGATGTAATAATATTATTTATTTTTTCGCCGCCGCCCCATGAGGTGGTAAGAATCAGGAATTGTATGGCCCGGAAAGCAAAATAAGCATAAATAAAACCGGCGATTTTGGCCGCGATGAATGAGTAGAGAGTGTACAGAGTCCATCGAACCGGCTGGCGAATCAAAGTTGAAAATGATTCCAAAATAGAGTTAAAAGTTTCCGCTTTTTGATCGGCGGCAACCGCGACCGGCATCACCAGATAACTTAATATCAGTACAAACAGCGCCAGAACAGTGAACATGGCAATAACAAAACTGGGGAAAAAGAAAAAGAGAGAGTATAAGATCTCGCCCAAATATGGAATTCGTGTTATCAGGCCGACGATAAAGGCCAATAAGACGATAAATCCGATAAAGAGTGCAATTCCAATCCAGGACAACAACATCTGTTTTAAACGGCTGAAGCTGAAACGGATAGCCTGTCCGGCCGAGAAGAAGTGATTGCCACGCATTTTTTCAAAATCAATTGCGGCACAGCCAAGAATACCGAGTGTTGGCGCCAGAAAGGTCAGAACCAGGCCAAAATAGAAAATAAAGGCCGGAAGGAAACCGTGAAAGCCAATATTAATAACAGGAATAATGCCGAGAATGAATTGCGGTTTTGGAGCAAAGGTGTCATTAATTAAAAATGCTAACCAGGTAAAGAGATAGAAGAGGACAAGCGCGAGTAACAGGAAAAAAGAGGCGACGAATATTTTTTTTGCCTTAAGCGCCATAATCGGCGATTGAAGCACAGATTTGAAATTATACGCAAAAGAATTATCCACGAAAATAATTTCAGCAATCGACAACTGTATGTCAAGTAATAATTTATTAAGAGATTGGCTTTAGTTGACGATAGAACTTAATAAGGGACATTGAATAAATGATAAGTAAAAAGAGACTGCAGGTTTTTCTTACCCCGAAAGTTTTCACAGCCATTCTATTTTATTATTATATTGCTGTTATATCTATGACATCTTTTGGCGGACTGTATCTGTTGTTTAACTATCTGAGTTACCCGTGGTGGCTAAGTCTGATATTTTCGATTGTCGGCGGTCTGCTTTTTATTTCCTGGCCGATTTTATATTTTGTCAAAAAATATATACGACCCCATGAAATAATAAAAATCGGAATAAAAAGGATGGGCGAAGGGCGGTTGTATTCAAGGATCAATTTGAATCGTTGCGAGATATTTTTCGAAATTGCCGAATCGGTTAATTTAGCCAATCAACAATTATCTGATAAATTACAGTCGATAATAAAAAACGCCGATAGACTTTCGGCGGTTGAGCATGAACTCAGTTCTCATTTGAAAGCGAAAAATGCAGTTGATGAACATGGACGGAATCTTGTTTGTCAGTTAAAAATCAGCGCCAGCCGATTAAAAAATGATCTTAGTGAATTTACCCAGGAAAATAGTTTCAATTAGAAAATCTGTCTAATCCGATTCGGGTTCATCTTTAAATTTCGCATAAACCAGGACACCTTTTTTACCGCAGGCGTAAATAGTATTACCGACCAGTTGAATATCCAGAAGATCGGAAACGGCCCCGCTGTATTCGGGAATCCAGTTTTGACCGCCATCGTCGGTGTAGAGAATAAGACCCTCGGAAGCGACAGCCAAGGCCTTGAGCGAATCAATCATGGTAATATCAAACATAGAAATACGCCGACTGATTAATTCCTTAGCCTCCCAATCCCGACCGGAATTATTCGAAATAGCCAGAAAACCGCCCATGCCTACCATCATGGCTCTTTCGCCCGAAATGGCAACACCGGTCGGTTTGCTTTTGGGCGGATTTTGATACTGTGACCAGGTTTGACCCTTATCGTCGGATATAAAAACGAATTGCCGTCCGGCAATAATAATTTTGCCTTCCGGTGAGAGGTCGATACAATTAAGTCTGCGATCTTTGATTTCAAGGGAGTCATAGCTAAGCCCGCCATCGGTTGTCCGGTAAACGACTCCGGGAAGCCCCAGATCCCGTTTGTAGTTGGTTCCGACAATTATTCCGATCAGCGTGTCATAAAAGATAAGATCGTTGAAATTTATATTTTCATCCATATTGACGGTGCGTCGCTGTTTACCGAAACGAAAGTTTTGTATTATTGTTCCTTTGCTACCAACCGCGACCGTTGTCCCGGGCCCGAGGGGATAGATTTCTTCCAGTGCGATATTTCCGGAGATTGTATCAATATGCCACCCGTCGGATATTCTGCTGAATCTGAAGATGTCACCGCTTTTGGCGACTAAATATCCCTCATTTTCATGAATGAAATGCATCCCCTGGAGATCAACCGACAGACCGGTTGGTATCAGGTGCCAATCAAAGGCGGCTGTTCCGGCGGTGGATATTAACCAAAGCAATATTGATGTTAAGATAAATTTCATATTATTTATACCCCTTGTTTTCTATTATTGTTGAAAATAACCGTCCTTTTTTTTAATATAAGTTAATAAAGGAAATATATCGGTGGAGTCAATGTGAATATTTACGAACATATCGTTGAACTGGTCGATATATCGATGGCTAATCCGGCTGGGGTCAGGCTGTTCGAACAATTAAATTTCAGTCTCAAACCGGGTCAGGCGGCGGTACTGGTCGGATCGACAGGCGACGGCAAAACCTCGCTGGTACGTCTTTTAATCGGAAATATCAAGCCGGATTCGGGGACGGTTCTGGTTTTTGGCGAGAAAATAAATCGTATAAGAGAGAGGCGTATAAATCGAATCCGAAGGCAGATTGGCGGAGTGGGCGGTATTTTTAGACCAATATCTTATCAGACTGTGTTCGAGAATATGAGTCATCCGCTGATTTTAAATGGCGTGAAATCGGGATTGCGGAAAAAAAAGATACGGATGGTCCTGGACCAATTTTATCTGGCCGGCAGGATATGGTCACGTGCCTCACAGTTGTCGCAGGGGGAGAAAATACTCCTGATGCTGGCTCGGGCAGTGGTCGCCAATCAACCATTATTGTTAATCGATGAACCGTTGGCCGGCCTCAGTCCGGAGATGTTCGAGCGGGTTTCCGCCGGTCTGGTGAAATTATCATTAGCCGGTCATAGTATGATAATTCTGACTTCGGGCACGACGGTGCCCAAGCTGCCCAATGCCGAGGAATATAGTCTCAAGAGCGGGCGGTTACAATGACACGATTATTTTATCTTTTTCGAAAATTTGTATCCAATTTGATAGGTCGGCCGCTTCCTGCGGCGACCTCATTGTTATCATTATTATTGCTTTTTTTCATGCTGGATATGGTTTGGATCGCATCTCTTTCGGCTGACAATTATTTCGATCAAATCGTAGATACGATTGAGATGGATGTTTTCCTTAAGGAAAATGTCAATGATTCATCCGTCGCCGAAGTTACCAATGTTATTATAAATTATGAGGGAGTCAATGATCTGAGATATATTTCCAAAGAAGACGCGCGTGAAAAATTGATGTCTTTGATGGGGACCGATTTGTTGGAGGGTATTGAAGAAAACCCGCTGCCGGTATCTTTTGTAATTTATTTTCAAAAACGATATATAACCTCGGAGTATTTACAGGCTTTTGAGGAAAATCTGAGGAGTCTGCCGCAAACAGGTGAGGTTTATTATCCGCGCACCTGGCTGAGTCGGTCCGAGTCAACCCGTTCGTTGATATCGAAATCGGTTATTTTCCTCGGCGGTCTGATTTATCTGGCTGTAGTTTTAAATTTGCTGTATTCGATTCGGTTATCGGTCAAGACGCGCGAGGAAGAGATCGGGCAATTTCGTTTGATGGGCGCCGGGCGGACATTTTTGGCGGTTCCTTATATTATTGAGGGACTTTTTTATGCAATAACCGCGGCGGTTGGGGGCTGGTTGATTATTTATTTTTTATCCGGACATCTGACATTCGGCGGTCTGGAAATTATTTTGCCGATTCGTAACGAGATAATAAATTTCTGTCTGGTCGCTCTCGGAATCGGTATGATCAGCGGGTATATTGGAATCAGGCGTTCGTTATGAAGTCAAAAATCAATAGACAAATTTTAACCGGACTCGCCATTTTTCTGATAAGCTGTCTGATATCACCGGGCAATATTATGGCCGATAATCTTCATACTCAGAAGTCGGAGCTTGAGAGTATTAAAGGCCAGATGCAGCAGTCACGTCATAGGCTGGATTCACTTAAAAATATCGAGCAGGATATTGTTAAACAGATGAGTAATTTTGAGCAGCAGGAGTCGGTTAATAGGACGGTAATTCAAAGGCTGAATAATCAACTGGCCAATATCCGCCGGGATATGGATCAGGCTAAATCCTCGCTGGACAATTCCGACCGGCAGTACTCTTCCGCCCGACAAAGATTTATTGGTAATCTGAAATATTATTATTTCGGCGCCGGATCAAAAATATTTGATGTCGGGGATGAAATTGCCGCTGAGAGAGATGCTCTGACTCGTCTGGTTTATCTTCAGGCCCTCTCCGGTTTTGATAAGGAAGATATGACGCGAGCGGCCGGATATCTGGAAGATGCCGAACTGCAATACAATGAACTGGTTAATCAGGAACAATCGGTTGATGGGGTGCGAAATCGGAAAAGAACCGAATATACATTAATCACCACGCAAAAGGAAAAAAGCCGGCAGGATCTGTCAAAACTCAGGCGCAAAAAAGAGAATGAATCCGACCGTTTAATAACGCTATCGGCCGAGGCGCAGCAGATGGAGGATTTAGTTTCGCGATTGGAGAATGCGCGTCGCAGCCGAGGGACGGCGGGCAGGGAGCAGTTTGAATTTAATACCGGAAATTTTGTCAAGTATAAGGGAGGTATGACTTCACCGGTTAAGGGCACAATAATAACCGGTTTTGGCTGGAAAACCGATAAGACAACAAAATTAAAATCATATTCGCCCGGTATAGTTATTAATGCAAAAAAAAGTGCATCGGTTTTGGCCTCGGCGCCCGGTGTGGTATCTTATGTCGGAAATCTGCGAGGATACGGGAATTTTGTTATAATCGAGCATGAAGATGGTTTTTTCACCACGTATGCCGGGTTGGATAATATAAAAGTAGTGGCGAATCAATTGGTGGATAAGGGAAAAATACTGGGTGTTTGCAGTAGCGGGACTGTCAAATTTGAATTACGACAGGGTCGAACGGCGCTGGACCCGGTGGAGTGGCTGGCAATTGACTCCCTTAAATGATATTCAGGGGCAGGAGACGGCCCGAAATATATTGATTAATTCGTATAATCGGGATCGCCTGGCTTCGACATATCTTTTTTATGGGGAAGACGGTCTGGGCAAATGGTCGATGGCGCTGGCTCTGGCGGCGCTGGTAAATTGTGAGAAGCATATCAAAGATGAGAGTGGTCTGGTCATTGATGCCTGCGGCAGGTGTGCTAGTTGTCTTCAAATATTAAAACTCACCTTTCCCGAACTTCTGTTTGCGGTGCCTTTGCCGCCGCACAAGTCATCCGCCGAGGCGATTGATTTGACTTTGGAATATCTAGAAATGAAAAGGGTCGAGCCGTTTCGAATTATGAGGTCGGCCAAACAGTTGACGATACCGATTAACTCGGCGCGCGAGATAAAGAGAAAAACCGCGATCAAGCCGCCGGTCGGTATTACCCGTTTGATTTTATTCTATCAGATGGATAAAATGCTTCATGCCTCGGCCGATTCTCTTTTAAAACTGATTGAGGAACCGCCGCCCCGGACGATTATAGTTCTGACTGCCAACGATCCGGAAAACCTTCTGCCGACAATTCAATCCCGGTCACAGAAAATTAATTTTCGTCCGCTCGATACGGAATTGATAATCAAGCGATTGGTTGATAAATATAATCAAACTGAGGCCAGGGCCGGGCTAATCGGTCGGCTGGCGCAGGGATCGCTTGGTCGGGCGCTGAATCTTCTCGAAGATGAAGACAGCGCGTCGCTTCGACAGACGTCGCTGTTGGCTTTCAAGCATATATTTCAGAAAGATAATCCCTCGGCCGTGGCCACTTTAAATGAGTTTATTAATCCTAATAATCGGGGTGAAGCCGAACAGATATTATCATACTGGCAGTCATTTATCAGTGATTTAATTATATTGAACTATGGCAAAGATGTTTCCGAAATCGTGAATATCGATTTGGCGGCCGAGTTGGAAAGACTGGCGGCGGTCAGGATAAGCAGTGAAAATCTGGATAAGATATTGAAAGCAATGAAAAACATATTGCTGGCCGTAAAAAGAAATGTACACCTTCGGCCGGCTTTGACCGCTTTGGTGCTGGATATGAAAAAGTATATTAGTCAATCTGCTTGACTCTCCCGGTCGATTATGTAACTTAAGGATTTTAGGGAGTAAATATGCCGGATTTATACCAGGTGGAATTTAAGGGAAATCGCCGCGAACTTTTTTATAATACTTTTTATCACTCGTTGCAGATAAACGAGCCGGTCATAGTGCAGGCCGAGAGGGGTGAGGATGCCGGACTTTTAAAAAGCAAGGTGGAAAAAGAGCTGGATCTGTCCGACAGCGAGAAACCGCGAAGCATTCTACGCCCGGCCAGCGATGAGGATCGGGAGCGTGTACTGCTAAATCGCAACGATGAAGAAAGTTATTGGGAAAATGCCGCCAAATTGATAAAAAAGCATCAACTGGATATGAAGCTGGTTGATATTGAGTATCAGTTCGATCGTAATAAGTTAACATTTTTCTTCACGGCCGATCACCGGGTTGATTTTCGCGCCCTGGTTCGGGATTTGGCCGCCGAGTATAAAACCCGGATTGAACTGCGGCAAATTGGTGTTCGTGATGAAGCCAAACGACTGGGCGGGTACGGTGTTTGCGGACTGCAGTTATGTTGCGCGGCGTATTTACAGAATTTTGATCCGATTTCGACACAGGATGCCCGGGTTCAGGGTTTGTCGTTAAATCCCTCGAAAATATCCGGTAATTGTGGTCGGCTGTTGTGTTGTTTGAAATACGAAGTCGATACTTATACCGAAATTCGGGCCGAATTTCCGGAAGTGGGGGAGAAGTTTACGACCGAATCGGGCGAGGGAACGGTCGAACGGATAGATATTTTTGATGATTTTATGTTGGTCAGGCTTGAATCGGGTGAGAATGTAAAAGTTTTTGGCCGCGAAATTAGAAAGGCCAAAAGAAAAGATTCGCCTTTTTATAAGCACTGCTGTCGAGTTCAAAATAATAATGGAGAGGCAGAATCAAAAAACAGCGGGAGGCCGGTTGAGTAAGCCATTCTATATCACAACACCGATTTATTATGTGAATGATCGTCCACATATCGGACATTCCTTTACAACGATAGCCGCAGACATTATGGCTCGGTTTCATCGCCTGAACGGCCGCGAAACATTTTTCTTAACCGGCACCGATGAACATGGCACGAAAGTGGCCGAAGCGGCCGAGGCGACCGGAGTAACGCCACAGCAATATTGCGATGAGATTGTCGGTCATTATAAAAAGGCCTGGAAAAATCTGTCGATTGAAAATGATGATTTTATCCGCACTACCGATCAACGACATATCGATGGTTTTCGCAAACTGGTGGCGGTTTTGAAAGAAAAAAAGACCGAAGATGGCCAGGATGTGATTTATGCCGGGATGTATCAAGGAATGTACTGTACCGGCTGCGAAAAGTTTTTGACTGACCGCGATCTGGTTGACGGCCTCTGTCCCGATCATAAGAAGAAACCGCAGTTGGTCGAGGAAAAAAATTATTTTTTCCGGCTCAGTGCTTATCTTGATAAAATCAAAAAGCTGGTGGAATCAGGCGAGCTGGTTATTCTTCCGGAGATGCGCAAGCAGGAGGTGATGGGTCTGTTTAAGCAGGGTCTGCCTGATTTTTCGATTTCACGCGAAAATGTCAAGTGGGGTATCCCGCTTCCGTTTGATGAGAATCAGAACGCGTATGTCTGGGTTGATGCATTGAGTAATTATATCACGGCGATCGGATACGGCCAGAATGAAGCCAAACTGAAAAAGTGGTGGTTCGATGCCGAGGTCGTGCATTTTATGGCGAAGGAAATATTAAAGTTTCATTGTATTTTCTGGCCGGCCATATTGATGGCGGCCGGACTGCCTTTGCCGGACAGGATTTTGGTGCATGGATTTTTTACGATTGACGGCGAGAAGATTTCCAAATCGCTGGGGAATATTATCGATCCGAACGAATTGGTCGATCAGTTTGGAGCGGATGCGACCCGTTATTTACTTCTGACGCAATATCCTTTCGGGGCGGACGGTGATATCAAGCGGTCAAATTTTATTACCAAGTACAACAGCGATCTGGCCAATGATCTGGGTAATCTGGTTTCGCGGGTAGCCAAGATGATAGTGTCTAATTTTGAGGGTAAAATTCCGACTGCGGTCGAGACGCCCGAAGGTGTCGAAGAGATAATGACGCAGACGGAAAAACTGCCCGAATCGGTGACTGAACATCTCAAGGATTTTCGGATTAAGGCAGCGGTGGATGATATTATGGCGCTGGTTAAGGAGACAAATCGATTCTTTGACATGCAGGCACCGTGGAAAGCGATTAAGGAAGGTAATCCAGACAAGGCGGCCGGGACATTGTATGTCTGTGCCGAGATTATCAGGGTCGTTGCGATTTTACTTCATCCGTTGATGCCTCAAAAGACGGTCGAAATATTGTCTGTATTTGGTCTGGGGAATGAGGTTTTGACGATGGACAATGCCCGGACATTTTTCCATCTCAAGCCGGGGACAACAGTCCAAATTAAGGAGTCGGTTTTTCCTCGTTTAAAGGAAAAAAAGCCGATCGAAGAAAAACAGCCGCAAAAGATGCCGGAAGGTTTGATAGAGTTTGAGCAGTTTACCAAAGCAAAACTTGTCGTGGCCGAGATTCTTGAAGCCGAGGCAGTTCCCGATGCCGATAAACTCTTGAAATTGCAGATAGATGTCGGGTCGGATAAGCGTCAGATTGTGGCCGGGATTGCGCAGTTTTATCAGACGAATGATTTAATCGGCAAAAAAATTATTGTCGTCAAGAATTTGAAACCGGCCAAGATACGGGGGATTGAATCCAACGGTATGCTGCTGGCGGCCAAAAAAGGCAAGGAGCTGTTCCTGGTCAGCCCCGACGGAGATATCGCGGCCGGAGCGTCTGTTTCCTGATGATTGACTCACATTGCCATCTCGATTTTGATGCCTTTTCCGGCCAGCTCGATAATGTAATAGATAATGCTCGGTCGGCCGGGGTGCATACGATGGTCAATATTGGGGTGGATCTGAAGTCATCGAAAAATTCGGTCGCCCTGTCGGAAAAATATGATTGTATCTATGCCACCGTCGGTGTACATCCGCATGATGCCAAAACATACAACGATAAAATTGAAGAGCAGTTTCGGCTGTTTTTTACAAAGAAAAAAGTCGTGGCCGTCGGAGAGATTGGTCTTGATTTTTATCGTGATCTGTCGCCTCGCCCGCTTCAGAAAGAGATATTTATCCGTCAGCTGGAACTGGCCATTGAATTAAAAAGGCCGGTAGTGATTCATACGCGGGAGGCTTTTGCCGAGACAGTTGAGATTGTCGAAAAATATGCGCACCGTCTGGCCGGCGGTGTTTTTCATTGTTTCCCGGGGACGGTCAGAGAAGCTTTGGAGGTTATCAGTCTCGGATTCTATATTTCGGTCGGCGGAGTGATTACCTTTCCGAAGGCAAAGATGGCTGAGGTTGCGGCGGCGGTTCCGCTGGAGAGTCTTCTTCTGGAA